>NZ_JBFTLQ010000124.1:0-16309 GCF_056396525.1 Cupriavidus sp. 05T41 | reverse complement strand
GCCGCGGGGGCGCCGGCGCGGGTGGCCGGCTTGCGCGCGCTGCCGGCTGCMGCCGGCGTGGCCGTGGCRGGCACCAGTTGCTTGAGGCCGGCCGCGGCTGCCGCGTCCTTGGGGTTGCGGCGCAAGGCATCGCGGTAGGCATTTTCGGCCAGGCGGCGATAGACATCGCCGAGATTGGCATAGCCGACGGCGAAATCGGGTTTGACATCGACCGCCAGCAACAATTCCGCTTCGGCGCGCTTGAGGTMGCCACGCTTGGCGTACAGCAGCGCCAGGTTGTTGTGCGGCTCKGGCAGCTCGGGGAAGTCCTGGGCCATCGACGACAGCGCGGCGATGGCTTCATCCTCGCGCCCGGCCTGGGCCAGCGCCCAGGCGCGCTCGAAGCGCGCCTGCGCATTGCGCGGGTTGGTGGCCAGCACGCGGTCGAAGCGGTTGATCGCCTCGTCATAGCGCTTCTGCGACGCCGCCTTCTCCGCTTCGGCCATGCCCGGGTMCGCCGAACGCACGCCGCCAGGCGGCGTGGCCGGCGCGCTCAGCGAGAGCGGGCCGTTCTGCGCGCCGGCAGGCCCTGCCGCGCCAAGCAGGCCCGCCAGCATCGCCGCCAGGCCAAACGATGCGGCCGCGATGCGTCGGCGCGCGGGCTGGGATGAAGCAGATGTCAAGGTGGGCAGGAACAGGCTCATGTAAGGGCGGTCCGTTATACTCCGCGGCATTCTAGCAAAGCGCGGGCATGCCGGCCGCGTATTGACGCGCACCGCGTTTTGCCGTGGTGCGCCGCGCGGCGTGCGGCGTGCCACCGCGAATTGGCGCTTCCGGTAAGATATGGGTCGCGCCTGGATTTGCTCAGGCGCAAAATGCGGGACCCGCGGATGGCGTGACAATGTGGTGCGACGACGATGCGCTGCGCTCCCGCCGCCGCTGTCATGCCTGTTGTGTCGTTGTGCCTGTTGTACCTGTTGTGCCTGTTGTGCAGGAGACGGCGCGCCGTTGCCGCCTTGTCGTCTCGCTGCGTTTGCTTTGCCGTGTTGTGCCGTAGCTGTCGCAACCTGTCATGCCGCCGGCAGGATTTCTCTTCCATTCACCTCGCTTCATGTATCCACTGAATATCTACAACACGCTCGCGCGTGAAAAGCAGCTCTTCGTGCCAATCGAACCCGGCCGTGTACGCATGTATGTCTGCGGCATGACGGTGTACGACTATTGTCACGTTGGCCATGCGCGCGTGATGGTGGTGTTCGACATGGTGCAGCGCTGGCTGCGCACCGCCGGCTACGAGGTGACCTATGTCCAGAACATCACCGACATCGACGACAAGATCATCCGCCGCGCGGCGGAGAACGGCGAGACCATCGGCGCGCTGACGGACCGTTTCATCCGCTACATGCACGAAGATGCCGACGCGCTTGGCATCCAGCGCCCGGACCACGAGCCACGTGCCACCGACTACGTGCCGCAGATGCTTGACATCATCGGCAAGCTGGAGGCGCGCGGGCTGGCCTATCACGCCAGCGATGGCGACGTGAACTACGCGGTACGCAAGTTCCCGAACTACGGCCGCTTGTMGGGCAAGTCGCTGGAAGACCTGCGCGCGGGCGAGCGCGTGGCGACMAACGAGGCCAAGCACGATCCGCTGGACTTCGTGCTGTGGAAGTCGGCCAAGGAGAGCGAGCCCGCCGAAAGCAAGTGGGAGTCGAAGTGGGGCGCCGGCCGCCCGGGCTGGCATATCGAATGCTCGGCCATGAGCTGCGCCTTGCTCGGCGAGCATTTCGACATCCATGGCGGCGGCGCCGACCTGCAGTTCCCGCACCATGAGAACGAGATCGCGCAGTCCGAGGGGGCCAGCGGCCAGACCTTCGTCAATATGTGGATGCACAACGGATTCGTGCGCGTGAACGACGAGAAGATGTCGAAGTCGCTMGGCAACTTCTTCACCATCCGCGACGTGCTCAAGGAGTACGACGCCGAAGTGGTGCGCTTCTTCATCCTGCGTGCGCACTACCGCAGCCCGCTGAACTACAGCGATGCCCATCTCGACGACGCACGCCATTCGCTAACGCGCCTGTACACCGCGCTCAAGGATGTGCAGCCCGATGGTGAGCCGCTCGACTGGGAAGAGGCGCACGCCAGGCGCTTCGTCGAAGCCATGGGCGACGACTTCAACACCCCGATCGCCATGGCCGTGCTGTTCGACCTTGCCGGCGAAGTCAACCGCACCGGCTCGCCGCAGATGGCGCGCCAGCTCAAGGGCCTGGGTGCCACGCTGGGCCTGCTCGAGCGCGACGCGCATGCCTTCCTGCAAGGCGGCACGGCCGCCGACGGCCTGCAGCCCGGGCAGATCGAGGCGCTGATCGCCGCGCGCAAGCAAGCCAAGGCCGGCCGCGATTTCGCCGAGGCCGACCGCATCCGCGCCGAACTGCTGGCAGGCGGCGTGATCCTCGAAGACAAGCCGGGCGGTGCCACCGAGTGGAGGCGCGCTTGAACGCTGCCGTGCGCAAGACGGCGCCGCCCGCGGCGCCCGCCAAGACTGCCGCGGCCGCCAAGGCCGGGCAGCCGGCAGCGCCAAAGCCGCTCAAGGCAACTACCGCGGCCAAGACCGCAGCGAAGCCCGCAGCGAAGCCCGCCGCCAAGCCGGTGAAGGCCGCACCCAAGGCCGGCGCACGCGCGGGCAAGGTGCCCGCCTTGCCCGAGGCGCAGGCAGTGCCGCTGCCGGTCGAGACCGTGGTGGACGCGGTGCGTCCCGCGTACTGGGACGAGGCTTGCGCCGACCTGATGAAGCGCGACCGTATCCTGCGCAAGATGATCCCGACCTACGGCCCGGCGCACCTGATCTCGCGCGGCGATCCCTTCATCACGCTGGCCCGTTCCGTGGTCGGCCAGCAGATTTCGGTGAAGGMCGCGCAGACCGTGTGGGAACGGCTGGCCGCGCTCTGTCCGAAGCTCACCCCGGCGCAGATGCTCAAGGCCGGGCACGAAAACCTGGCTGCCTGCGGCCTGTCGCGGCGCAAGGCAGAGTACATCGTCGATCTCGCCGAGCACTTCAAGGCCGGCCGTGTGCATGTGGGCAACTGGGCGGAGATGGACGACGAAGCCGTCATCGCGGAGCTCACGCAGATCCGCGGCATCGGTMGCTGGACTGCCGAGATGTTTCTGATGTTCAATCTGATGCGGCCCAACGTGTTGCCGCTCGACGATGTCGGGCTGATCAACGCCATTTCGGCCAACYATTTCAGCGGCGAACCCGTCACGCGCAGCGAAGCGCGCGAGGTTGCCGCCAACTKGGAGCCCTGGCGCACCGTCGCCACCTGGTACATGTGGCGCAGCCTTGACCCGCTGCCGGTGACCTATTAGCCTGAAAGGGCACAGAATTTACGGGGAAGTGCGYGAGACTGCATCCGCAGACTTGCGGTTTTGGGGGCGAATTCCGGTAGAATCCGCCCCTTCACAGACGGGTACGTGTGATTCTCATGAAAACCACCTTCCTGGATTTTGAGCAGCCCATTGCCGAACTCGAGGCAAAGATCGAAGAACTGCGTTTTGTGCAGGACGATTCGGCTGTCGACATCTCCGAAGAAATCTCGCGGCTGGCCGGCAAGAGCCAGCAGCTGACCAAAGACATTTACGCCAACCTGACCCCATGGCAGGTGGCGCAGATCGCCCGGCATCCGCAGCGTCCCTATACGCTCGACTATGTGCGGGAGATCTTCACCGATTTCCACGAACTGCACGGCGACCGCACTTTTGCGGACGATCTCTCCATCGTGGGCGGCCTGGCCCGCTTCAACGGACAGGCGTGCATGGTGATCGGTCACCAGAAGGGCCGCGACACCAAGGAGCGCGCGCTGCGCAACTTCGGCATGCCCAAGCCCGAAGGCTACCGCAAGGCCAAGCGCCTGATGGAGCTGGCGGACAAGTTCGGCCTGCCGATCTTCACCTTCGTCGACACCCCGGGCGCGTTCCCGGGCATCGATGCGGAAGAGCGCGGCCAGTCCGAGGCCATCGGCCACAACCTGTATGTGATGGCCGGGCTCAAGGTGCCCCTGATCGCCACCATCATCGGTGAAGGCGGCTCCGGCGGCGCGCTGGCGATCGCCGTGGGCGACGTGGTGCAGATGCTGCAGTTCTCCACCTACGCCGTGATCTCGCCGGAAGGCTGTGCTTCGATCCTGTGGAAGACCGCCGAGAAGGCRCCGGAAGCTGCCGAGGCGCTCGGCCTGACCGCGCATCGCCTGAAGGCGCTCGGCCTGATCGACAAGATCGTSARCGAGCCGCTGGGCGGCGCGCAYCGCGAYMCSAAGRRCATGGCGRCSATGCTCAAGCGYTCRCTGGCSGAWTCGCTGCGCCAGTTCCAGGGCATGRGCGTSAAGGAGTTGCAGGCGCGCCGTCATGAGCGTCTGCTGGCCTATGGCAAGTTCAAGGAATCCGGCGCACCGGGCTGACCCGTCCGCCGGCTTGACCKACAAGGTCGCACAGGCTCTCCAGGCCGGTGCGGCCTTTGTTGTTTCTGGCCACGGCGGACGGGCAGGCACGGTGGCGGTGGCGCTGTCGGGCGGGCGCGACTCGGTCGCGCTGCTGCACGCGCTGCGCGCGGCGGTGTTGGCCGGCGCGCTGCCGCTGCGCGTGGCGGCGCTGCATGTGCATCATGGCCTGCAGGCGGCCGCGGACGAGTGGGACGCCTTCTGCGCTTCGCTGTGCCGCGAGTGGCAGGTCCCGTTCTTCAGCMGCCGCGTGGTGGTGAGCMAGCAGCAGGGCGAAGGCCTCGAGGCCGCCGCACGCCGCGCGCGCTATGCCGCGCTCGAGTCGATGTGCGGCGAGGYCGGCGCGGCCCTGTTGCTGTTCGCGCATCACCAGGACGATCAGGCCGAGACCGTGCTGCTGCGCCTGTTCCGCGGCAGCGGCCTGGCCGGGCTGGGCGGCATGCCGCGCCTGCGGCGCATGGGCACGAACCGGCAGATCGTGTTGCTGCGCCCCTGGCTGGACGTGGCGCGCGACGAGATCGACGCCTATTGCGCGGCCAATGCGCTGCCCTGGATCGACGATCCCTCCAATCACGATCTGCGTTTCGCCCGCAACGCGCTGCGCCAGCACATGCCGGCGCTGGCGGCGGCGTTTCCCGCCTTGCGCGCCAATGTGGCTCAGGCCGCCGCGCATCTGGCCCAGGCTGGCGAGTTGCTCGATGCGCTCGCTACGGAATGGATGGCCCCTCTGGTGCGCCCGCCGCGCGATGCCGGCACCGTGGCCGAACTCGATCTCGCCGGCCTGCGTGCGCTGTCGCCGGCGCAGGCCGATGCCGTGTTGCGCCTGTGGCTGCGCGAGCTCGGCACGCAGGCGCCATCGACCGCGCGCCTGTGCGCCATGCGCGCGCAACTGATCCGGCACGACGGCGGCGAGCCTGCCATCCATCACGAGGCGCTGGTCTTGCGGCGTTTCCAGGGGCACGTGCTGGCTTGTCGTGCCGAGGGCGATCTCTCGCCGCAGGAACTCGCCATGCAGTGGCGCGGCGAGGCGAGCCTGCCGGCGCCATGCTGGCGTGGCGAGCTGCGCTTCACGCGCGACGACACCTTCGGCGTGCCGGAGGCCGCGTTGCGCCAGCCCTTGCGGCTGGCGCAGCGGCAGGGCGGGGAGCGCATCGTGCTGCGTCCGGGCGGCCCCGCGCGCGCGCTCAAGCAGGCCTATCAGGAAGCCAGCGTGCCGGCGGCGCGGCGCGCGCGGCTGCCGCTGCTGTGGGCAGGCGATCAACTGCTGTTTGCGGCCGGCCTCGGCATGCATCGCAGGTGGCCCGGCGCGCCGGCGTCGCCGCGCTGGCGTATCGAATGGTCCGAGTGGCCCGCCGGCGTCGTGCCGGCCGGGTAGGCGCCKCAGGAATCGCTGTCGCGCCGACGCGCCGATGCCGCGCGTGCGAGCCTCGCTCCACATGATCCTGCGCCCCGTGAGGCCGCCTGCGCCTTRCCTCGGCGGAGCTCTTCGTGTATTTTCAGGGGTTTTGCACAATCGCTGGCGTCGACAAGAAGATGGCTCTCATCGTTCACAAATACGGCGGCACTTCGATGGGTTCTCCGGAACGCATCAAGAATGTCGCCAAGCGMGTTGCCAAATGGCATCGCGCCGGTCACCGCGTAGTCGTGGTGCCTTCGGCCATGTCGGGCGAGACCAATCGCCTGCTCGGTCTCGCCAAGGAGATTTCKGCACAGCCGAACCCGCGCGAACTGGATATGCTGGCCTCCACCGGCGAGCAGGCCAGCGTGGCTCTGCTGGCCATTGCGCTGCAGGTCGAGGACATCGACGCCATCAGCTACACCGGCTGGCAAGTGCCGGTGAAGACCGATTCGGCCTACACCAAGGCACGTATCGAATCGATCGATGACKAGCGCATCCTGGCCGATCTCGACGCCGGGCGCGTGGTCGTCATCACCGGGTTCCAGGGCATCGACGGCGACGGCAACATCACCACGCTCGGCCGTGGCGGCTCGGATACCTCGGCAGTGGCCATCGCCGCCGCCATCGAGGCCGACGAATGCCTGATCTACACCGACGTGGACKGCGTCTACACGACCGATCCGCGCGTGGTCGAGGACGCCCGCCGCCTGGACCAGATCACCTTCGAGGAAATGCTGGAAATGGCCAGCCTCGGTTCCAAGGTGCTGCAGATCCGTTCGGTGGAGTTCGCCGGCAAGTATCGCGTGAAGACCCGCGTGCTGTCGTCGCTGACCGACCCCCTGATGCCGCTSGAGAAGGAAATGCACTCGGGCACGCTGATCACTTTTGAGGAAGAGTCTGAAATGGAAGCAGCCGTCATCTCCGGCATCGCCTTTGCCCGTGACGAGGCCAAGATCACCGTCCTGGGCGTGCCCGACAAGCCCGGCATCGCCTACCAGATCCTGGGCCCGGTCGCCGACGCCAACATCGACGTCGACATGATCATCCAGAACCAGTCCGTCGACGGCAAGACCGACTTCACCTTCACCGTGCCGCGCGGCGAATACCAGCGCGCACTGGCGATCCTGAACGACGGCGTGAAGGGCCATATCGGCGCCGCCAGCGTATCGGGCGACCCCAAGGTATCGAAGGTATCGGTGGTCGGCGTGGGCATGCGCTCGCACGTCGGCATCGCCAGCAAGATGTTCCGCACGCTGTCCGAAGAAGGCATCAACATCCAGATGATCTCCACCTCGGAAATCAAGATCTCGGTGCTGATCGACGAGAAGTACATGGAGCTCGCCGTGCGCGCGCTGCACAAGGTGTTCGAACTGGATCAGGCGTGATCCGGCTCGGCAGGCCGCATGCGGCCCGCCGGTGATTCTGTCGGGGTGCACAAATTTTTTGTGATTGGTGATCGAAACTTCGTTGACCAAATCAAAACACCTCGATAGAATACGCGCTTCGTTGTGTGGCCTCCCTCACACAACGGCAGGTTTGGGAGACGTGGCCGAGAGGTCGAAGGCACTCCCCTGCTAAGGGAGCATCCGGGCCAAAACCTGGATCGAGGGTTCGAATCCCTCCGTCTCCGCCATTATTGGCGGCGAAACCCCGGAAGATTGCGGTCTTCCGGGGTTTTGTTTTTTGTGGGTCTGTCCGGACTGCTACACAGCCATGCGGGTGCTACACATGGACTGGTGGAGTATCCGATGGCAACCCACCTCACGACGCGGCAGTGTCTGCTATCTTCGCCGCAAAATTCCCCAAGACTTGATTCAGCAGTATGGCAGGCAAGAGATTGTCCGCAGTCTGCACACGAAAGACCGTGCCCAAGCGGAGCGACTGTTACGCCGCGCATCGGTTGAACTTGACGACGAGTTTGCACAGAGACGTGGAGAGGCAACATCGCCTTCCGTGGAGCCGACGATTGCTCCGCCCGTTGTCGCATCAGGTAGCAAGAAATCTCTCTGACTCGAAGGATGACGACGAGCATGGACGGCCAGTAGTAATCGGTCTMCGTCGCCGGCGCGTGGCCGCCGCGCTTCGCCGCGAAGGATACGAATGTCCTTGCGGGCGACCATGCCGAAGCGAACTTCTCCGTGGTCGATATCCAGGACTTCTAGCGTGACCGCGTCCCCGATCACGCAGGATTCGCCGGGACGGCGAGAGAAGGCGACCATGAGGGGACTCCAGGTGGGTAAGGTCGGCGCGCATCCGTGCTGATGGGCATCGGCTCTGGCAACGCCAAGGCGGGTAGCACTTCGCTCGTTCGATGGCACGCTGTATGGCCACGAGTGCCTGCGGGCTGTTTTCCAGCACGTCGAGCCGATCAGGCCTGCAGCGGTAGTGACGATGTCGGTGACGCTTGCCGCAGTAAGCTGCGCCAGCGAGCGGAGGCCCATCTGTTCCAGCCGGGCCACGACCGTGGAGCCTACGCCTTTCACGGCCAGTAGGGCTGCGCGTTCATTCTCAGAAAACGCCATGCAAGGTTCCGCCTTAGCCCTCATGACCTTACGCCGCGTGCGGCCATCTCTATCGTGACCAGCGGGCCCGTTTCTCCCTCGAATGCTTCTGGGGGTGGCGTAGCGGGACGTACTCTGAACAGGCGGCAGGCGGCCCACCAGCACAGGGCGGCGAACAGGTTGTRGGGGAATAGCAGCGCCCAGAAGGGAAGCATCCAGTTCTTCTTGCCTTGCATTTCACCGGGCTCGCCAGTGCGCCACGGAACGTAGTGACGTACCGCTTCACGCGGAGTCAGGCAGATATTGTTGTGAGGGATATTCCACCAGTGGGGCGCCGGAGGCAGCGGCAGATCACTCGGTCCCTGGGCCATGAAATGGCGGATGTACTCCCAAACCTGGGCAACGTGAGCGACACGTGCATCGCTGGGGTCGTTCCCATCTATCGTTATGAACATGGCCTCCGGCGCGGGCTTCGACGGAGAGGCCGGCGGTCCTTGATTGAGCATATGCAGTATCAGCGAATGGGTAACGCTAACCGCGCGTCCGGTGAATTCCATCTTTGATTGCATGCCTCCCTTGGCACTGCTCCAGTCTCCAACGAGGAGATATTTTCCTTCACGGTAATACATGTATTTATTTTGTCGGTTCCAATAAAAATTGGATCTGCTTTTTATTAAATGTATTCGTAGATAAAGAAGTGCGAATGAAAATAGAGATAGAAATAAAATGACAATGAATAATGACTTATCGAGTCGTGATTCGTACGATATGTTTTTTGCAAGGTAGTAAATTAGGAATGCGGCCGCGCATATTATTCCTGTAGCGTAAATTTTACCCATGAAGGCGGAGTCCGCTGGCCAAGGGTTTMGCAAACAGAGTACATGCCGACCCATGGCCACATACTGATCCCCAATCGCGGGAGCCGCATCCGGCTTGCTGCGAGCCGACCATAACCAGTCAATTGCCATGACCTGCCTCGTTTCGGGTCTTGTGCATCATGGCCTTATGCCGCGCGCGGCCATCTCTATCGTGACCAGCGGACCCGTTTCTCCCTCGAATGCTTCTGGGGGTGGCGTAGCGGGACGTACCTTGAACAGCCGGCAGGTGGCCCACCAGCACAGGGCGGCGAACAGGTTGTAAGGGAAGAGGGCGGCCCAAAACGGTAGCAGCCACCATTTTTTTACCTGCGCTTCGCCGGGCTCGCCTGTCCGCCAGGGGGCGTAGTGGCGCCACGATTGGGCTGGTGTCAGGCAGAGGTTGTTGTGGGGCACGTTCCACCAGTGCGGTGCGTGCGGCAACGGCAAGTTATCCGGCCCATGAGCCATGAATTGGCGGATGTATTCCCAGACCTGGGCGACAAAGATGGTGCGAGGGTCGCTGGGCTCGTTGCTATCGATGGCGATGTTGTAGTTGGGCGCCMAGGATTTTGCGATCAAGCGGGCCTGCTCGCTGCTTGGTTCGGTGCCAAAGACATTGAGCAGAAGCGAATAGCTCGTACTGAAAGATCGGCCAGAGTATTCCGTTTGGCCCAGCATACCCGCTTGCACGCGACTCCATTCGCCGACGTGCAGAAGTTTTCCTTTGCGGTAATATACTTTCTGGGTGATTCGGTTGAAATAGAAATTTGACTGTCGACTAATAAAGTTGATTCTATAGGCAAGCGATGGTAAAAATAAAAACAGCACCGGAAAGCAAACAAGAGATATCGCGATAATTGAATCTGTATTAATTTTTATTAGGTCGTCATATAGGTAATAAATAAAATAAATTACCCATGAAAAAATAGTTGTTGAGTACATCTTACCCATGAATGCCGAGTCCGCTGGCCATGGATTGCGCAGGCACAGCACCTGCCTGCCCATGGCGATGTATTGGTCACTGACGGCGGGGGCCGTCTCGGGTTTACTGTTCGGTGTCCATAACCAGGCGATTGCCATTATTTTMCATTCAGCCGAAACTGCGTGGAGACTTGTGTGCTTTCATCCATCGMATAGGGAAACCAATTGCTCGCCGACCGAAACCGATGCCGTTTCCGCTGGATATCGGCAAACGTGGACCGCCGTTGGAAGTCAGGCGCGATCATTGCGTTCCTCGTCGGCGAAGCCGCACAGCCGGTCATTCTCCGGCGGAAACTGAGGTTCCGGGTAGGTGAGGATGATGAGTTGGGGGAGTGCCATCACCGGCATGACCAGCAGCACGATGGCGAGGTCCACCCAAAGGGTGAGCGGAAGCCACCARCGGCGGTTTGGATCGGTGAAGGAGGCGAGCACCCAGCGACCGCCGTAACGCAGCAGTACATCGCGCCAACTGCGTGGTGGCGATTCCACGGTGGGGGCCGGGAGACTCGGATCTCCTGTCATATACCGTTGCAGCCAAGCCCATCTACAATCGGTAGGGAGAACTAATACAGAGTCAATGGAAATTCTATAGTCCGCAACTATGGGAATTTTGGCCAGCTTGGGCTCTGGTGTGTTGCTTGTATATCCGATGAGGTACAAATACGGCGCGCTTCTTCCTGTTGAATAGGCGAGTGCTTGGATGTGGTTCCACTCCATAACCAAAAGTTCTTCATTGCCCTCTTCTGGGTAAGGTGAATAGTAGATTTTCTGAGTTTTTCTATTAATACGAACTCGGCTAGATCGATAGCGGAAGCGTGGTCCAATGAGTCGCGCCGATAGGAATCCGGAAAATCCAAATGCAAGGMAGGAGAGGCTGATCAMAAGGAAATAAGTCGTATTATCCCGTGAGTGGCTCAGTGTCGCTCCGAGTATTAGTGTGATGCTAAGCAGCAAGCTGATCCTCAGAGTCAGCCCCTCATTGTTTCTCTGCATGGTTTCCGAGATCAATTCGATTCCGTGCTCGCTTTTCCGAAGAATGGAGATTCCCGGGATGGAATTGGGATTTATCTCGGAAGACAATAGATTGCTTGCGGATCTGAATTGACKCCATTTCCGCTGGATCTCGGCGAGCGTGGGTCGCCGTTGGAGGTCAGGCACGATGATCGCTATCCTCGTCGGCGAAGCCGCACAGGCGGTCGTTCTCCGGCGGAAACTGAGGTTCCGGGTAGGTGAGGATGATGAGTTGGGGGAGCGCCATCACCGGCATGACCAGCAGCACGATGGCGAGGTCCACCCAGAGGGTGAGCGGTAGCCACCAGCGGCGCTTTGGATCGGTGAAGGAGGCGAGCACCCAGCGACCGCMGTAACGCAGCAGTACATCGCGCCAGGTGCGTGGTGGGGACTCCACGGTGGGGGACGGGAGGTTTGGGTCTCCCGCCATATACCGTTGCAACCATGTCCACGTTGATTCATTGTGGTAGCCGATATGAGCCCCGATGATGGGGACTTTGACAAGTTCGCGTTCCGTTAGGTTTGACGTGTATCCAACAAGATATAAATAGCCTTGGCCTTTGCCTCGATAGTAATCGATGGCCAATAACTCGTCCCAATCGAGAGTCCAAAGAGAATCAGGACTTTCATCCGGATACGGGGCGAAGTAAATCCTTTTCGCCTTGCGATCGACCCGCACAGCTGAATTGCGATAGCGAAGTCGATAACTCAGCATACGTGATAAACTAATTACCAGTAGATACGCGATCGGGAGTATCGCGGCGAAACAAAACGGGAGTGGTGAATCCGTGTTTGACTGCAACAGTCCGAMGCCAATGATMATAAAAGCGCCAAAAGTAATAAGCGCCCCCATGTGCCACGATATTGTTGTGTCGTTTCGCTGAAGAGTATCCGCTGTCAGTACTATGCAATGTTCGCTMGAACGAAGGATGGTAATGGTCGGTTTAACACTCGGATCGGGCTCTAGTGGTAGGGTCGTACATGCCGAGCGAAACAGGCGCCATTTCCGCTGGGCGTTGGCAAACGTAGGCCGCGCTGGGGAGGGGGGTCGTATCGTCATCTGGACACCTTGACCGGCTCAAGCAGATCGCTATCGATAGGATCGGTCAGCCAGGTGCCGCGGGTKAACTCCAGCGGCTCCCGTTGCGGCATCAAGGCCAGCATGGGCTGGTCCTTGGGATCGGGCCGATAGCAATAGTCCAGTTCGACCCGCGCGTCGGCGCGCATGCTGATGCGCCACGTCAGCACGCGGGTGCCATCGCGCACGGCATCGCTACTGGCAATCAGGCATTCGTCGTCGTAGGGGAAGCGATACTCCGGTGAGGTCACGATGGGGCCTTCCACCTGACGCAGGGGTTTTTTGCCACGGTAGACACGCAACTCTTTCTGGAAGCGTGCAGCGGCATCTGCCGTGGCCGCTACGGCGGCGGTTGCTTTGTCGGTCTCATCGCTTTGGTCTTTGATTTCCCGATAGCTGGGTAAGCTCAGCGAAATAGAGAGTGTGCCTACCCCTTCGGCGGCGACCTCGCGGTGCAGTGCTTGAGCGTCTTGCCATAGGCCATACAGGGGCAAGGCTGTTCGCCAGGCAATGTTGCCCAGGCTAAAAGGTACGGCGCTGGCAGGGCTGTCCCAATCGGCCACGACACGCACTCCGTAAATTGCGCCGTGGAAGGMCGCCAACTCGTCCTCCAGGGTCTTGAAGCGGTAGCGTGCGTCGCCTTGGCTCCAGAAACTATGAGCCAGCCAGACCTCATCGGGCTGGAACCTGGCCATGGCTGCTTGTATTGAGAAGTAGGTGACGCCGACTGTCGCCACAGCGGCCAAGATCAGCCAGCCCACAGGGCCCATAAAGCTGAGCGTGACGCCCACGGCATTTAGCAGAAGACTCGCACCGACCAACGTACCGCAACCCGCGGAGGCCATGAACATCTTGGCGGCTTCGGTATTCTGTTCACTTCCGTATGCTTTGCTAGCACGCAGGAGGTCTGCTGCAGCGCTTAAGAATGCCGCCCCCGCTCCGAACTTTGTCGCGAGAGTACGAGCGGCGATTACCTCCTGACTACCGCGCACGACATTGAGTGCTCCGCCTTTCGCTAATCCTCTGAGTTGAAGAATGTCGCCTTTGATGTAGTAGCTGGCGCTTAGGACAGCCGAAATTGCCGCAAAAGCGGCCACTATGGATGTCGCTCGTTTGGAGGCATCACCCGATGTCATTTTCCCCTGTGCGAAATCCTTAAGCGATGACCTAAGAGACATAACTGCCGAAACTGCCGCCACTCCCGTCACCGCATACTCCCCGGCCACGATGCCCTTCTGCGTGGCGGCATAGGCTCGGCTCCCCTGCAGGCGTTGCAGGGTACGCTGGAATATATTGCCCTCCAGCCTGAACTTCTGGCCTTCGCCGGCGGGCGMGGGGCTGATGTAGTCCTTGCCGGCGCCCTTGGGTACTTCTTCATAGAGCAGCGTGGTGGCGGGCTGGCCTCGCAGTTCCCGCTTCACGGTGATGCCCCATTTCCTCAATTGCTCGGTGTTCATGTGCTGCTCGCMGCGGAACTGGGCATATTGGCGATTGGCTTCAGCGCTCGTCACGCGGTAGGTGACGACGGTGCTGCCGACACGGATCTCGGCGAACAGGCGCACGCGCCGGGCGACAAGATCTGCTTTGGCATCCGGAAGGGTCTTGTCTGCCAGGAGCGGAAGMATCAGGTTGATCAGCGCGTCGGAATGAGGTGTGGCTGGGTGGCTGATATTGAACTGGAAGATCGGGGCGAATGCCGCTACACCGGTATCCAGCGCTTGCTTCAGAATATCGGGATTGGTGAAGTTGGCGTGCAGCTCCGGTATGCCATGTGCCAGTGCCAGCCAGACCGGGCTGCTGCGATGGTCGGCCAGGACCAGATCGCGGACGCTGTCACGGCCGGCGGCGCTGTGGGTCAGGCTGCCAGCGCAGCGGGCGACGACGTTTTCATAGTCCTGGGCGTTGCGGTGGCTACCTAGGTCAAAGCAGGACAGGGCCTTGCCGAAGAGGCCATCGCTCCACCCCTTGCCGATGGCGCTACCTGCGGTCTTGACCCAGCCATCGAGGTCCGCTGCGCACTTGTCCAGGGTCTCTTGCAGCGTTTTGATCTTGCGCTGGTAGGCGAAGATGAAGGGCATGGCGTTGCCATCGATGGTGTTGGCATTGTCGCTTTCGTAGTAGCGTACGAGTCGTTGCCGCTTCAGGTAGAACTCACTGGTGGTTTGTTTTTGCACACTACTGAGGTACTGCTTGATCAGGGTGGCGCTGGTGTAGGCGTGGTTGTTGTCGATCTCATAGATTTGGCGTTCGGCTGCCGCGACGGCCGTGAGGTGGGCCAGTTCGCTGGTGATGCCGATAGGGTCCTGTAGCACCGCCGCCAAGGGCTTGACTCTCTTGTCGGAGGCACCATCTGCGCTCGGCGGCAACGCACCGTACATGCCGGTCAAGATGGATTGGTACGTCATGATGCGATCGCCCAGGGCAATCTCGCTCCAKGCACAGGGCCGGGCGCGGCCGGAGATGGCCGGCGTCACCAGTTCCGGCGTGGCTGTTGCGAGATGCACCGCGTCGAAGACATGCCGCTGTCTGGGGTCACCGGCAGGGKAGAGCTGGGTCGCTAGCTTGTCGCGGATACCATCCTTATTGGTTTCGATGCGCCAGAGTCGGGCGTGGCTCAACAGGGTTTCGCTGACCATGAGGTAGACGGTGTTGGCCACTTCTGTTTCCGGCGCCAGCAGGTAGGGTCTGGCGCCGACGGTATCGGGGCGGGCATAACGTCCGGGTGTGTCGTCGTTGGCATCCGCCTCGGTCCACCAGATGGGCGCGAAGCGCACGTCGCTGGTGACCTGGTAGTGCTGGGTCCACATGCGGCTGTTCTGGTAATAGAACAGGTAGACATAAGTGCCAGGACGCAATACACGCAGGCCATACGCMTTGCTGCCCTTTAGTTCCGGATAGCCTTTCACGCTKAGTGTCGGGAAGACTGCGGCTTCGAAGCCCTTGTCAGCGATGCCGTAGCGCAGGGGGTAGACCGGGACGCCGCGCTGGCACGACGGCGGCGAAATGGCGCAATTCCTTGGCTTCTCACTGGGATGCGCGGGTTGAAGTGCTTTTTTGAGGGGCAGGGTCACGGTGGTAATCCTCAAACTACTTTCTCGTCCTCGAAGCGCAGTTCGTTGTAGCCCTCGCCCTTGTGGGTCTGGCTTTTGATGGTCATGCGGGTCTTGTGGCGCGGCAGCGCGTAGGCCGGCAACTGGTTCGATCGGTACGTGCGGCCGGTGATGACCGGCTGGTCAGGATCGCCGTCCCAGAAGTCGACGATGACCTCCTGGCCGATGCGCGGGATGGCGGGGCCGGCGTGGGCCAGCTGCACGTCGAGACGGAAGGTCTCGGAGAGGGCTTCGTCGAAATCGAACGCGATGACTTCGAAGTCGACCCTGTCGACGACGGCGAAGGTGAAGCGCAGGGCGGACTGGCGTGGCATGGCAAGTTCCTGGCAAGGCGATATCACCCGCCGGCCGGCGTACCTGTGGCGCCGACTGGGGTGGCCGTCTATGGGCTGTCACTTGCGGGGGAKAATGCCGCAGGAAAAGGCGCGCAGGTCTCGGATGTTTCGGAAAAGCCGTGTGGAAACGGCGTCATTCCTTCGGTGCCTGATGCCGCAACGGCCCCCGTCGCGGCATCATGGCCAGTGTGGGATCGCGACGCACGTCGTCGGGCTTGGGCGTTTTCACCGGTAGTGTGGCTCTGATAGAGCGGCGTGCCGCCCAGGCGCAGGCTGGGCGGCAGCCGCTTGATGGTCTCCGCTATTCACTGTGGCGTCCCCTCTGGCTCCAGCTTGGCCGGGCCGATGGAGGCGGTGAAGAAGCAACCGCCTAAACGTGCAGATGGTGTGGTCCCCATGATGCTAGGCATCGTCGTTCACCTGCGGCGATGCCATGCCGCACAACTCGTCGATGTCCGTGGGAAAGGGCGTGTAGGGCACGTTGTACTGGATGCATGCTTCCACGCTGTCGGGAAACGCGTTGATCAGCAGCMAGCCCAGCCACAGCGGAAGGGTGATGGGC
>NZ_JBFTLQ010000123.1:0-16603 GCF_056396525.1 Cupriavidus sp. 05T41 | reverse complement strand
GTGGGCGCGGTGGCTCCCGCGCGGGAGTACCCGCTGACACCCGCGCCCCGGTCCACGGGCCYACCACGAAACCACGAGGATGCTATGTCGTGGCCGCTTAAGCCGGTAACGGCAGATGGGCGGACAAGCAGTGTGTTCGCCATCATAGGTCTGACCGCGAAACCACTGCCGCCAGCAAGATCGCAGCCGCCCGCGCCGGTAACGGCAGGATGCAAGCAGAACCACGAGCCCCACGACGAAACCAGCAACACGAGAAACTCCAACGTCTCTGCCCCTGCCGGCCAGGCAGCCCGCTTTCTTTGCCTACTTTCTTTTCGGGGAAAAGAAAGTAGGTCGCTCCGGGGGAGCGAAAGCCGTTGACTTTGACTTTGACTGTGAGGTTGACGTTGACGTTGAAGCACAAGCGCCAACCACAAGACACCAGCGCATCAAACAACACCAGCCATCAACAACCCCATCTCAAAAAGTCGGCAACAACTCCGGCGGATGCGCCCGCAGCTGTGCCCTGGCATCCCGGAACTCAGGAAAGATCGATGCCACCGTATCCCAGAACCTTGGACTGTGGTTCATCTCCTTGAGATGCGCCAGCTCATGCGCAGCCACGTAGTCGATCATCGACAGCGGGAAATGCATCAGCCGCCAGTTCAGGCGGATCTTGCCGTCGGCGGTGCAGCTGCCCCAGCGCGTGGCGGCGGAGGTCAGGGCGAAGGCGTTGTGGCGCACGCCGAGCTTGTTGGCGTAGATATCCAGGCGCTGTGCCAGCAGGCGCCTGGCCTGGCCTTGCAGCCAGCCCTGCACGCGATCCTTGATCTGCTGCTCGTCGGCGTTGGCCGGCAGCGCCAGGTGCAGCGTGCGGGTGTCGGCGTCGAACACCAGGACGCCGGCGGGCGATTCGAGCTTCAGCGTGATGGGCTGGCCCAGGAAGGGCAGGCTGGCGCCTTCGCGCCATTGCACGGTAGGCAGCACGCGGCGGGCTTCGCGGTGCTGCCATTCGCCCAGCTTGTTGAAGATMCAGCGCTGCTTTTCGAAGATGGCGGATTCGATGTCGGCCAGGGTTACCCAGCGTGGCGCGGTGATGGACAGGCCGCGGTCGTCCACGGTGAAGCCGATGGTCCGGTGCGAAKAGCGCTTGAGCGTGTAGTGCACGCTGCGTTCGCCGACCTGCAGGCGGCGAGCGTTGGGTTGCGGCAGCGGCCAGGGCTGCGCGACGGGCAAGAGGGGCTGCGCCGGCGCGAATCCCCCTGGCACCGTGCCGGGCGCCTTGTCCTCGCCGGCAAGGGCGTCGGACAACGGCAGCTCCATCTGGGAACCTGGGGCGTCGGGGGATTGGCGCAGCAATTTCATGCGGGCTCGCGGCTCCGGTAGCTCTCGGCGTCGATTCTACGCATATCTTGCTCGATMCACGCTTCAACCTCTTGATTGAGTTGATCGGCGGTCTTGTTGGCCGAGGGGATCGGCGGGCCGACCGAAACCGTGATGGTGCCCGGATATTTCAGGAACGTATTGCGCGGCCAGAGGCGGCCGGAGTTGACCGCGAGCGGCACCACCCAGGCGCCGGTCTCCACCGCGAGCCGTGCGCCACCGCTCTTGTAGCGGGTCTTTTCCAGGCCCGAGGGCGTGCGCGTGCCTTCCGGGAACATGATGATCCAGGCGCCTTCGGCCAACCGTTCGCGGCCCTGGCGCACGGCCGAGGCAAACGCGCGGGTGCCTTCCTTGCGGTTGATATGCACCATCTTGAGCATGCCGAGGGCCCAGCCGAAGAAGGGCACCATCAGCAGTTCGCGCTTGAACACGAAGCACATCGGCTTGGGCATGGTGGCCACGTAGGCCACGGTTTCCCAGGCCGACTGGTGCTTGGACAGCACTACCACCGGCTTGTCGAGCACGCTGTCGAAGTTCTCGTAGCCTTCGAAGCGGTAGCGGATGCCGCAGATCAGCGCCGCCGCGCCGATCACCAGCCGCGGCCAGCCGCGTACGAAGGCGTAGCGGCGGTTGGCGCTCATGAACGGGAAGGCGATGAAGCACGCGCAGGCGTAAGGCGGCGTCAATACCAGCAGGTACAGCGCGAACAGCAGGGAACGAAGAAAGATCATTGGCGCAGTAAGGGGGGTCAGGAGGCGGCCAGGCGCGGAGCGCCGTCACCGGTGAGCAGCCAGCGCGCGAAGGCGCGCAGGTCATCGTGGACCAGCGTGCCCGCCGGCAGGCCGCCCTTCTCGAAGGTCTTGGCGCCCTTGCCGGTCAGCACCAGGTGCGGAGCGCAGGCCATCGCCACGCCGGCTTGGAGGTCGCGCAGCGAATCGCCCACCAGCGGCACGCCCTTGAGCTCGATGCCGAAGCGGTCCGACAGCTCTTCGAGCATGCCGGGCTTGGGCTTGCGGCAGTCGCAGCCGTCCGCCGCGGTATGCGGGCAGAAGAAGACCGCATCGACGCGCCCGCCGAGATTGGCCAGCGCCTTGTGCATCTTCTCGTGCATGGCGTTGAGCGCGCTCATCTCGAACAGGCCGCGGCCGATGCCGRACTGGTTGCTGACGATCACCACGCGATGGCCGGCCTGGTTGAGCGAGGCGATCGCTTCCAGGCTGCCGTCGATGGCGATCCATTCGTCCGGTGTCTTGATGAACTGGTCGCTGTCGAGGTTGACCACCCCGTCGCGGTCCAGGATGACAAGCTTGGGCGGTGTCTGCGGCATGATGGCCTCCGGGTATGGTGCCGCCGCTTACGCGGCGAGCTTGGAGATGTCGGCCACGCGGTTGGCCAGCACGTGCAGCGAGGCCAGCAATGCCAGCCGGTTGGCGCGCAGCTGCGCATCCTCGGCCATCACCATGACGTCGTTGAAGAAGCGGTCCACTGCGTCGCGCAGCTGCGCCAGGTCKCGCAGCGCGGCGGCGAAGTCGCCGCTGGCGAAGGCGGCTTCCACCTGCGGGCGCACGCTTTCCACGGCGCCGTGCAGCGCGCTTTCGGCGGCTTCCTGCAGCAGCGCCGGCTGCACCTGGCCCACGGGATCGGTGTTCTTGCGCAGGATGTTGGTGATGCGCTTGTTGGCCGCGGCCAGGGCTTCGGCCTCGGGCAGGGCGGCGAAGGTGCGCACGGCTTCCAGGCGCGCCAGGATGTCGTCCAGGCGCTGCGGGCGCTGGCTTACCACCGCTTCGACTTCATTGCTGGTGTAGCCCTTGTCCTTCAGGTAGCCGCGCAGGCGGTCGTAGAGGAAGTCGGCGATGGCGTCCTGCGCCGGCTTGACCGCGGCGATGCCGGCGAAGGACTGCTGTGCGATCTGCAGCAGCGCGTCCACCGACAGCGGCAGCGGCGTCTCCACCAGCATGCGCAGGATGCCCAGCGCATGGCGGCGCAKCGCGAACGGGTCCTTCTCGCCGGTGGGCGACAGGCCGATGCCCCAGATGCCGACCAGCGTCTCGAGCTTGTCGGCCAGTGCCACGGCCAGGCTCACCGCGCCCGCGGGCAGCGCATCGCCGGCAAAGCGCGGGCGATAGTGCTCGGAGCAGGCCAGCGCCACTTCTTCAGCCTCGCTGTCGTGGCGCGCGTAGTAGGTGCCCATGGTGCCCTGCAGCTCGGGGAAYTCGCCSACCATGTCGGTCAGCAGGTCGGCCTTGGCCAGYTCGGCGCCGCGCATGGCGGCSGCCTTGTCGACGGCGAGGCCCGCCGCGGCCATGGCATCGGCGATATGGCCGGCAATCTGCTGCAGGCGCTGCACGCGGTCGAGCTGCGTGCCGATCTTGTTGTGGTAGACCACGCTGCCCAGTTGCGGCACGCGCGAGGCCAGGGTCTTCTTGCGGTCCTGGTCGAAGAAGAACTTGGCGTCCGCCAGGCGCGGGCGCACCACGCGCTCGTTGCMGGTGATGATGGACTGCGGCGTGTCGGTGGCMAGGTTGGAGACGATCAGGAAGCGATTGCGCAGGTGGCCGGCGGCGTCGGTCAGGGCGAAGTACTTCTGGTTGGTCTGCATGGTCAGGATCAGGCATTCCTGCGGGACTTCGAGGAAGGCCTCCTCGAAGTGGCAGGGATAGACCACGGGCCATTCGACCAGCGAGTTGACCTCGTCGAGCAGGGCGTCGGGCATGATGACCTGGTMGGCGCCGGCCTGCTCCAGCAGCGTGGTGCGGATGCGCTCGCGGCGCCCGGCGTAGCTGGCCAGCACGCGGCCCTTCGATTCCAGCACGGCGGCGTATTCGCCGGCATGGGCGATCTCGATCTCGCCGTCCGACAGGAAGCGGTGGCCCAGCGTGGTCCGGCCTGCCTGCAGCCCCAGCGCGCTCACCGGCACCACTTCGGCGCCGAGCAGGGCGATCAGGCGGTGCGCGGGGCGCACGAAGTTCACGGTGCTGCCGTCCGGGCGCTGGTAGCTCATCACCTTGGGGATGGGCAGGCGGGCGATGGTGTCGTCGAGCGCGGCCTGCAGGCCTGCCACCAGTTCCGCGCCGCGCGCGGTGTAGCGGTAGAACAAGGCGTCCGCCTTGCCGTCGGAGGCGCGCTCCAGGCCCTGCCAGTCGATCGACTCGACGCCCACCGACTTGGCCAGCGCGGCCAGCTTCTTGGCCAGCGGGGCGGTCGGCTCGCCATTGGCGTCGAGCGCCACGGACAGCGGCAGCACCTTCTCGCGCTGCTCGCGGTCGGGCGCGTTGCGGCGCACGCGGGTCACCTGCGCGGCCAGGCGGCGCGGCGTGGCGAACGCGGTGACGGCGGCGCCGTCATCGAGCAGGCCTTGGCCCGAAAGGCCCGCGAACAGGCCCTGCGCGAAGGCGTCGCCCAGTCGCGCCAGCGCCTTGGGCGGCAGCTCTTCGGTGAACAGCTCGATCAGCAGCGTATCGTTCGAATCGGTCAGGAGTTGCGACATGAATCGTTTCCAGCAAGTTGGGGCACGCGCTGCGCGTCAGCAGCGCGGTGCGGTAGTGGGTTCTACGCCGGACAGCAGCCACAGGCCGTTCTGCTGGCGGAATTGCAGCGTGGTCGCCACGCACTCAGTGTCTGCGCCGGCGGCGCTGCTGCCGCGTGCGCCAGGCGCGCCGGGAGCGGGACGCGGCGCGAAGAAGCGCGCATCGAGCCGGCGCAGGCGCTTGTCGTAGCGGATCTCGTCGATGCGGCCGCTGACCCAGAAATCGATCCTGGGCGGCAGCTGCGCCGCCGAGTAGTAGGTCTTGATCTGGCGCCGCACCCGGCCGTTGACGGTTTCGGTCTCGGTCCAGGTCAGCGGGTAGCGGATTGCGCTCTCGTAGGCGCGCAACGGCACGCGGTGCCAGCCCAGGTCCTTGGAGCCCGACAGGTCGCACGAGAACGTGCGCACCAGCTGGGTCCACTGGTCCAGCGAGTTGTTGGGGCCGAACGCACCATGCCAGTGCCGGTCGATGGCCTGTTGCAGCGCCTGCGGATTGGCCTCGCACACATTGGACAGGTCGKCCKGCAGGTACAGCACCTGCGGGCTGGGCACGGGCACGGCGGCCCTGKCGGCGCCATGCGCGGCCAGGGCCAGCACCGCCAGGGCAGCGCCCCGGCGCAAGGCKCCGCGCGCGGCGCGCGTCATGCGGCAGCCTCGCGCTCGCACATCGGGAAGCCGAGCGCCTCGCGCGATTCGTAATAGGCCTGTGCGACCGAGCGCGACAGGTTGCGGATGCGACCGATGTAGGCGGCGCGCTCGGTGACCGAGATCGCGCCGCGCGCGTCCAGCAGGTTGAAGGTATGCGCGGCCTTGAGCAGCTGCTCGTAGGCCGGCAGCGGCAGGCGCTTGGCGGCCTGCGCGGCGGCGTCTTCCGATGCCTCCTGCTGCCCCTCGACGGTACCCATCAGGCGCTTGGCTTCCGCCTCGTGCTCCGAGAAGTGACGGAACAGGATTTCCGCGTTGCTCTGCTCGAAGTTGTAGGTGGACTGCTCCACTTCGTTCTGGTGGTACACGTCGCCGTAGGTCAGGCGGCGCGTCTTGCCGTTCTCTTCCCACTCGGTCCAGACCAGGTCATAGACGTTCTCGACCTTCTGCAGGTACATCGCCAGGCGCTCGATACCGTAGGTGATCTCGCCGGTGATGGGCTTGCAGTCGATGCCGCCGACCTGCTGGAAGTAGGTGAACTGCGTCACTTCCATGCCATTGAGCCAGACTTCCCAGCCCAGGCCCCAGGCGCCGAGCGTGGGGTTTTCCCAGTCGTCCTCGACAAAGCGGATGTCGTTCTGCTTGAGATCCAGGCCCAGCGCTTCCAGCGAGCCCAGGTACAGCTCCAGGATGTTSYYGGGCGCSGGCTTGAGCACCACCTGGTACTGGTAGTAGTGCTGCAGGCGGTTGGGATTCTCGCCGTAGCGCCCGTCCTTGGGGCGGCGCGACGGCTGCACATAGGCCGCGCGCCAGGGCTCGGGGCCGATTGCGCGCAGGAAGGTGTGCACGTGCGACGTGCCGGCGCCGACCTCCAGATCGATGGGTTGCAGGAGTGCGCAGCCCTGCCRGTCCCAGTAGGCCTGCAGGGTGAGGATCATTTGTTGGAAGGTCAGCATAGGCGAAGACGACGAAGACGAGTAAGGGCCCGCATGTGGTGCTCGATCACGCAGGGCCGGCAGGCAAGGGCGGAGGCCCGGCGGCAAAGCCGCCATGGCGACTCACGGGAATCGTGCCAAACCCTGAATTCTATCGGTTTTTTTTGCCCCGCCCGCCATCGGCACGGCCCTTGCATGTCTCGCGGCACCGGCGCAGCGCTGCGAGGCCGCGAGCGGGTGTCGGTGTTTCGCAACGAATCGGGTAAACACCGAAGCCTCCTAAAGGCCTGGCCGATACTTGTCGTTAGCGTTTTTGTATACAGTATTAGGTAGAGCTGTGCATAACAGCCGAACCGTCCGAATCAATCTATACGGGGGACACCGGTCATGTCGCTTCTTTCTCGCAAGCCCTATATCGTCGCCATCGCCGTGATGATCGCCGCCGCGCTGCTGTCTGCGGTGGCTGGCGTAGCGGCCTAGCCGCGCGCGCGCCGCCGCCAGGCGGCGGCCACCAGCACCAGCAGGCAGCAGGCCAGAGCGGGCACGTTGCCCCAGCGCACGAAGGGGGTGAGTCCCTGCGTGCCCTGCACCGTGGCCGCCAGCGTGCCGACCGTGAAGGTGGGCAGGCGTTCGCTCACCGTGCCATCCGGCCTCACCACGGCGGTCATGCCGGTATTGGTCRCGCGCAGCATCGGCCGGCGCGTTTCAAGTGCGCGCATGCGMGAGATCTGCAGATGCTGGTCCAGCGCGACGGTGTCGCCGAACCAGGCCAGGTTGGTGACGTTGGCCAGGATATTGGCCGGCACCGGCTGGCTGCGCAGGGTTTCGGCGATTTCCTCGCCGAACAGATCCTCGTAGCAGATATTGGGTGCCACCATGATGCCGCGCACCGGCAGCGGCGCCTGGTCCAGTCCGCCGCGGCGGAAATCCCCCAGCGGCATCTTCATCATGTTGACGAACCAGTGGAAGCCGAACGGGATGAACTCGCCGAACGGCACCAGGTGGTGCTTGTTGTAGCGGTAGAGCTGCTTGGTCAGCGGGCCCAGGCCGAACACACTGTTGGTGAAGTCGATCGGCGAATCCGCGCCTGCCGCGCCGAACAGCACGGTGGTGCCGCTGGCGGCGCTGAAATCGCGCAGCGCGATGGCAATGTCTACMGGCAGGTCCTGCAGGATCACCGGGAAGGCTGTCTCCGGCGTGACCACCAGGTCGGCCGGAGCCGCCGTGATGAGGTCGCGGTATAGCTCGATCGAGCGCTGCACGCCGACCGCTTCGAACTTGATGTCCTGCGCCACATTGCCTTGCAGCAGCCGCACCGAGACGGGCTTGCCGGCGGGCGTGGTCCAGGCCACCGGCGCCAGCGCCGCGCCAGCCAGGGGCAGGGCAAATGCGATCGCCAGGGCGATCAGGCCGTTGCGCCGGCTTCCGCGGCCCGMCCCGCGGCCGAAGCCGCGCACCGCCGCCACCAGCAGGGCGGCCACGGCCGCGGCCAGCGCACCGATGCCGTACACGCCCACCAGCGGCGCAAAGCCGGCCAGCGGGCCATCGCTGTGGGCGTAGCCGCTCGACAGCCACGGGAAGCCGGTAAAGATCACGCCGCKCAGCCATTCCGACAAGCCCCACGCCGCGCCGAAAGCCAGCGCGAGCCCCGGCGTGGACGACGAGCGCCGGCGTGCGCCCAGCCAGTGCCAGGCAGCGGCAGCCAGTGCCGGGTAGAGCGATAGAAAGGCGGCGAACAGCAGGACGGCCAGGATCGCCATCCAGGCCGGCATCTCGCCATAGACGTGCATGCTGATATAGAGCCACCACACGCCGGACAGGAACCAGCCCAGGCCGAAGGCGTAGGCGGTGGCGGCGGCGCTGCGCGCGCGCGGCGCGTCGGCGACCAGCGCTACCAGCCCGGCCAGCGACAGCAATTGAAGCCACCACCAGGTGTGCGGCGCGTAGGCCTGGGTATGGGCCACGCCGAGCATGGCGGCAAGCAGCAGGCGCGGCAGGCTGGCGCCGCGCGCGTCGTCGCGGCCGGCGCTTGCCGCGCCGGCATCGGTTGCGAACAGGCGCCTCATGCGCCGTCCACTTCAGGCGGGGCGAGGGCCGCTTCGCGGCGTACCAGCAGCAGGTGCGCCTGGCGGGCGTCGGCGCGCAGCACCTCGAAGCGGATCGGCGGCAACACCACCACCTCGCCGCGATGCGGCACATGGCCGAGGTGATTGCTCAGCAGGCCGCCCACGGTGTMCACGTCCTGGTCGGAGAAATGGGTGCCGAAGGTCTCGTTGAACTGCTCGATCTCGGTCAGGCCGTGCACGCGCCAGCCGCCGTCGGGCAGCTGCACGATGTTGTCGTGGTCCTCGTCGAGGTCGAATTCGTCCTCGATGTCGCCCACGATCTGCTCCAGCACGTCCTCGATGGTGACCAGGCCGGCGACACCGCCGTATTCGTCCACCACCATGGCGATGTGGTTGCGGTTGATGCGGAACTCGCGCAGCAGGATATTGAGGCGCTTCGATTCGGGAATGAAGACCGCCGGGCGCAGGGTCTCGCGCAGGTCGAATTCGTCGTCCGTGTAATAGCGCAGCAGATCCTTGGCCAGCAGGATGCCGATGACGTTGTCGCGGCTGCCTTCGTAGACGGGGAAGCGCGAGTGCGCTGTCTGCCGCATGAAGGGGATGAAGCTCTCCGGCGCATCGGCGATATTGACCATGTCCATCTGGCCGCGCGGCACCATGATGTCGCGCGCGGTCAGCTCGGAGACCTGGAATACGCCCTCGATCATGGAGAGCGAGTCGGCGTCGATCAGGTTGCGGGCGTGTGCGTCCTGCAGCACCGCCAGCAGTTCAACACGGGAATCGGGCTCGGGCGAAATGAAATCCGAAAGCCGTTCGAGCAGGGATCGGGGTCGGTCGGCTGGCTTCGAACTGGGATAAGGGTCGTTCATGGCGCGGCTAGCGCGTGGTGGAGATCRCTCAAAGGATACACCAAAAGAGTTTGCGTTCCGTGACAGCGCAAGGCCGCGCGACGCAGGCATCGCACCGCGCGGCCATGGGCGGGAGGGGCTCAGGCGCCCTTGCCGTGTGCCAGGTAGGGGTCGGCGAAACCGAGCGCCTGAAGCGTCTCGGTCTCGATCGCTTCCATCTCCTCGGCCTCGGCGTCGTCCTCGTGCTCGTAGCCCTGGGCGTGCAGCACGCCATGGACGATGAGATGGGCATAGTGCGCTTCGAGCGACTTCTTCTGCTCGCGTGCTTCCTGCTCCACCACCGGGCAGCACAGCACGATATCGCCGCTGACCGGGTCGGACTCGTGCTCGGCGTAGGCGAAGGTCAGCACATTGGTGGCGTAGTCCTTGCCGCGGTAGCTGCGGTTCAGGCCGCGGCCTTCTTCTTCGCCGACGAAGCGGATGGTCAGGGCGGCGTCGGCATAGAGCGCCGATTTCACCCAGGTCTGCACCTTGCGCTGCGTGGGCAGGCCGCGGCGGCCCTTGATGCCGTCGCCGTACTGCAGCGCCAGTTCCAGCCCGGGCGGCGTGGCGGGCGTGCCGGTGGTGGTGACCACGGGCGTGGCGGTGACAGCCACCGACAGCGCGTCATGGTTGTCCGGGCGCACCAGCAGGCCGGCCTGCTGGCGGTCGTCGGTGTGTTCGGCGAGCAGCGCGAGCACGCCGTCGGCGGCCTGCGAGAGGTCCACGGTGATGCTGCGGCCGTCGGGCAGCTGCACGCGCACGGCGTGGGCCTGCGCCTTGCGCGCGCGCCCGTCGGCGTCGAACAGGATCAGGCTGGCGGGGGCGCTCTTGGCGCTGGTGTTGGTGTTGGCGGTCATTCGGTCAGGCATCCCTGTGCTGGGCATGGTATTCGTCATAGGCATCCACGATGCGCGCCACCAGCGGATGGCGCACCACGTCGATGCTGGTAAAGCGGGTCATGGCGACGCCGCGCACGTCGCGCAGCACATGCTGCGCCTCCACCAGGCCGCTCTTCTGGCCGCGCGGCAGGTCGATCTGCGTGGTGTCGCCGGTGATCACGGCCTTGGCGCCGAAGCCGATCCGCGTCAGGAACATCTTCATCTGCTCCGGCGTGGTGTTCTGGGCTTCGTCCAGGATGATGAAGGCGTGGTTGAGCGTGCGCCCGCGCATRTAGGCCAGCGGCGCGAYYTCGATCATCTGSCGCTCGAACATYTTCTGCGTGCGRTCGWARCCGAGCAGGTCGTACAGSGCGTCGTAGAGGGGGCGCAGATAGGGGTCGACCTTCTGCGCCAGGTCGCCCGGCAGGAAGCCCAGCCGCTCGCCGGCCTCCACCGCGGGGCGGGTCAGCACGATGCGCTTGACCGCGTCGCGCTCGAGCGCGTCCACGGCGCAGGCCACCGCCAGGTAGGTCTTGCCGGTGCCGGCCGGGCCGATGCCCAGGGTCAGGTCGTGGCCGAGGATATTGCGCAGGTAGTCGCGCTGCATCGGCGTGCGGCCCTGCAGCCCGGTGCGGCGCGTGTGCAGCACCGGCGAGTTGTCCTCGCCGGGATCGGCTTCGGCGGCGTCGCCGCCGTCCGGCACGTAGGCGCCGTGCGCGGCCGACTGGCGCGCCTCCACCAGGCCGAGCTGCACGTCGTCGATCGACAGCGTGCTGCGGGCCTGGTTATAGAAGCGCTCGAGCGCCGCCGCGGCTTCGCGCGCGTAAGTGCCACGCACCGTCATGCGGTGGCCGCGGCGCTGGATGGTGACGTCCATTGCCTGCTCGATCTGGCGCAGGTTTTCGTCCAGCGGCCCGCACAGGTTCTGCAGGCGGGTGTTGTCGTCCTTGGGGGCGACGAATTCTGCTGATGGGATCTTCATCTGGGAGCGGGGCTTCCGATCGGGGTTTCTTGTTGTCGTTCCGGTCTGCGCCGGCCGGTCTCGGCCTACTGGCGCACCACKATCTCGCCGCGCAGCGAATGCGGGAAGGCCTCGGTGATCGCCACCTCCACCATCTCGCCCACCAGGCGGTCGCGGCTGGCCTGCGGCACGCCGGGCAGCGCGAAGTTCACCACGCGGTTGTTCTCGGTGCGGCCGTGCAGCTCGGTGGGGTCCTTGCGCGCCGGGCCTTCGACCAGGATGCGCTGCACCGAGCCGACCATGCCGCGGCTGATGCGCTGCACGTTTTCTTCGATGGTGGCCTGCAGGTGCTGCAGGCGCCTGAGCTTGACCTCGTGCGGCGTGTCGTCCGACAGGTTGGCCGCCGGCGTGCCGGGGCGCGGGCTGAAGATGAAGGAGAACGAGGTGTCGTAGCCGATCTCCTCGATCATCGCCATCAGCTTGTCGAAGTCCGCGTCGGTCTCGCCGGGGAAGCCGACGATGAAGTCCGACGACAGCGACATGTCGGGGCGGATCGCGCGCAACTTGCGGATGATGCTMTTGTATTCCAGCACGCTGTAGCCGCGCTTCATCGCCATCAGGATGCGGTCCGACGCATGCTGCACCGGCAGGTGCAGGTGATTGACCAGCTTAGGGCAGCGCTCGTACATCTCGATCAGGCGCGAAGTGAATTCCTTCGGGTGGCTGGTGGTGTAGCGGATGCGCTCGATGCCGGGGATCTCGGCCACGTACTCGATCAGCAGCGCGAAGTCGGCGATCTCGCTGGTGCCGCCCATGGCGCCGCGGTAGGCGTTGACGTTCTGGCCCAGCAGCGTGACCTCGCGCACGCCTTGTTCGGCCAGGCCGGCGATCTCCGCCAGCACGTCTTCGAACGGGCGCGAGACTTCCTCGCCTCGGGTGTAGGGCACCACGCAGTAGCTGCAGTACTTGGAGCAGCCTTCCATGATCGAGACGAAGGCGCTCGGGCCGTCGACGCGCGCCGGCGGCAGGTAGTMGAATTTCTCGATCTCGGGGAAGGAGATGTCCACMTGCGAGCGGCCGGTCTGGCGGCGGCGGCTGATCATGTCGGGCAGGCGGTGCAGCGTTTGCGGGCCGAACACCACGTCCACGTAGGGCGCGCGCTGCACGATGGCAGCGCCTTCCTGGCTGGCCACGCAGCCGCCCACGCCGATCACCAGCTCGGGCTTGAGCGCCTTGAGCGCMTTCATGCGGCCCAGTTCGGAGAACACTTTCTCCTGTGCCTTCTCGCGCACCGAGCAGGTGTTGAAGAGGATCACGTCCGCGTCCTCGGGGTTGTCGGTCTTCTCCAGGCCTTCGGTGGCATGGAGCACGTCCACCATCTTGTCCGAGTCGTACTCGTTCATCTGGCAGCCGTACGTTTTGACAAATACTTTCTTCATGGTGCCGGTCTCAGTGGTTTACCTGGGGKCATCAGGGTTTGGGGGGACAAATACGCCCGGCGCCACGGCTGCGCGCCGCGGCCCGGGTAGCGATCATCGCGCCGCTTTCTGTTCCAGCTCGCTCAGCACCCAGGCCGTCAGCAACTGGCCATAGAGATCGAGCTTGAAGCGTACCGGCAGCTTCTGGCCGGCCACGGAGCCGATCGTCAGCAACTGGTTGTCGGTGCCGAACAACCGCAGCCCGGGCGCCACGCCCACGGTCTTGCCGTCGAGCGTGGCCGTCTGCGGCGCCGCCGGCGACGGCGCGGCCATCACCAGCCTGGCCTTGCCCGCGTCCGCGGGAATCACCCGCAGCGGCGCTTGCGCCTGCGCGCCTGCCGGCAGCAGGACGGCGCCCGCGGCGAGCGAAGCGGCAAGCAGGCAGGMACGGACGAACAGGGCAGGGCGCGCGGCACGGTTGGCTGGCATGGAGGCTCCGGCGTGGGGTTCGGGAACTGGGTTCGGAAAACGCTGGGACGCCTCGGAAAGCGCGGCGTAACCCACCATTCTACCGCGCTCGCGGGGCCTCCCGCGCTGCGCGCATGCCGGGCTAGAAAAGGCTGGATGCCTCTTGCAGCACACGTTGCTTGGACACGGTGCCCATCAGTTCCCGCCCGGCCACATCGCGGATCAGCGGGATCCGATTGAGCGCGTGATGGGTGAACAGTTGCAAGGCGTCGGGCAGGTGCGATTCGGGCGTCAGCKTGGGGAAGTCGCGCTCGCACAATCCCAGCAGCGCCGCCCCGGGCTGCTMGCGCAGCGCGCGCTGCACGGCGTGGATCGACAGCGCCCCGAGCAGGCGGCCATCGGGGCAGACCAGGTAGAGATAGCGCGTGCCGGTCTCGGCGAACTTGTCGCTGGCCTGCCCGAGCGTGGCGTCGGGGCCGATGGTGGTGTCGGTGGGATCGCACAGCCCGGCCAGCGTCAGCGCCCGCGCGCGCTCGGCCGCGGCCGAGGCTTGCGTACGCTCGGCCACCACACTATAGAGGGACAGCGTCTGGCAGCGCGAAGCCGTGTAGTAAGCCGCCGCCGCGCCGATCATGCCGGGCAGCAGCAGCGCCGGCGCCAGCGTCATCTCGAACACCATCAGCACGGACATCAGCGGCGCCTGGCTGGTGGCCGCGAGGAAGGCGCACATGCCCACCAGGGGCAGCAGCGGCGCGCCGCTGCCGCCGGGCACCGCGGGCGCCAGCAACTGGCCGAGCGCCGCGCCCACGAACAGCGACGGGGTGAACACCCCGCCCACCGCGCCCGAGCCCATGCTCAGCACGGTGGCCAGCAACTTGGCCAGCAGCACGCCGGCCAGCGGCACGCTGAGCGGGTGCGCCTGCAGGATCGACTGGATGGTGTAGTAGCCGTTGCCGACCACCTCGGGCACCCAGATCGCCAGCACGCCCACCATMGCGCCACCCAGCGCGAGGCGCGGCACCAGCCCGCCGGGCAGCCGCGAGAAGGCGCCMTTGGCCATCGCCGAGGCGCGCATGAAGCCGGCGCCGGCCACCCCGGCCAGCACGCCCAGCAGCGCGGCGGCCACGAGCATCGGCGGGTGCAGCATGTCCGATGGCACCACGAGCCCGGGATAGAGCGGCTGCAGGCCACCGTGCAACTGGCTGACCACGGTGCCTGCCACCGAGGCAAGGAACAGCGGCATCAGCCGCTGCACCGCCACCGCGCCAAATACCACCTCGGCKACGAACACCGCGGCCGAKAGCGGCGTGTGGTAGACCGAGGCCAGGCCGGCCCCGGCCGCGCAGGCAGTGAGCATGCGCCGCAGGTTGGTGTCGCCGTCCGGGCCCGGGCGCGTGCGCGCCGACGGGAAKAGCGATCCGCACAGCGCCGCCAGCTGGATCATGGCGCCTTCCTTGCCCACCGAACTCCCGGTGACGATGGAGCAGAACGAAGACAGCGCCCGCAGCAGGGTGATGCGCACCGGCAGGCGTCCGGTGCCGCTGGCAACCGCCTCCATATAGTCGGAGACGCCCGGCTGGGCCGCGTTGAGCCGCGCGGCGGCGGTMAGCAGCAGGCCGGCGACCACGCCCCCGAGCGTCGGGATGACCACGCGCCAGGCCAGCGCCAGTCCCGCGAACACCGTGACGATATCGGCACGCGTGCCGAACATGACCAGGCCGCTGGCGTCCAGCGCCTCCTTGAACAGGGTGGTGACGATGGCAGCGGCGATCCCGACCGGGATGGCCGTGAAAAGCGTGACTTCCTGGTCTTCGATGAATCGKAACCGCATCGTGYCTGCATCCGGGGGCGAGGGGCCAAGCGCCGGCCTGCGCCCGTGCGCCGCGCGGCCACGGGCCAGGCCGGGCAAGGCTTGGCTGGCAGCATCATAGCGCAGCGCACGCCTCTTTTTTCCAGGGGGCCTTGCAAAGAGGCGTGCCGCGCGCAATGACGCGGTGAACTTTCTGAAACAGGTGCGGCACCTGCGCGCAAACGCCAGGCTGTTACACTAGCGGTCTTTCCTCCAAAGAAGCGGGGGCAGTCGCCTCGCTTCGCCGGTCGTGTTTCCCGGTTTTCGGTTTTCTCACTCACGTCGCCCCCGCGATTGGCGCACCACGTGCGCAAAGGGCGGCCGAAGCGTCAATTCATGTCTTTTTCCGAACTTGGCTTGTCCGACAAGCTTGTGCGTGCCGTGGCCGAACAAGGCTATACCACGCCGACCCCGATTMAAGCGCAGGCGATTCCCGCCATCCTCAAGGGAGGCGACCTGCTCGCCGGCGCGCAGACCGGCACCGGCAAGACGGCCGGTTTCACGCTGCCGCTGCTGCAACTGCTGTCCCAATCCCCGGCCAGCCGCGAGCCCGTGCGCGGTCAGCGCGCGCCGGTGCGCGCACTGGTCCTGACCCCCACCCGTGAACTGGCGGCGCAGGTCGAGGAAAGCGTGCGCAACTACGGCAAGTACGTCAAGCTGCGCTCGATGGTGATGTTCGGCGGCGTGGGCATCAACCCGCAGATCGAACAGCTCAAGCGCGGCGTCGACATCGTCGTGGCCACCCCGGGCCGCCTGCTGGATCACTTGTCCCAGCGCACCATCGATCTCTCGCACGTGGAAATGCTGGTGCTGGACGAAGCCGACCGCATGCTCGACATGGGCTTCATCCACGACATCCGCAAGATCCTGAACGTCCTGCCGCCGAAGCGCCAGAACCTGCTGTTCTCGGCCACCTTCTCGGACGAGATCCGTGGCCTGGCCGACCGCCTGCTCGACAACCCCGCCTCGATCGAGGTGGCACGCCGCAATACCACCGCGGAAACCGTCGCCCAGCGCGTCTACCCGGTGGACCGCGAGCGCAAGCGCGAACTGCTGGCCCACCTGGTGCGCGAGCACGACTGGCACCAGGTGCTGGTGTTTACGCGGACCAAGCACGGCGCCAACCGCCTGGCCGAGCAGCTSGMCAAGGAAGGCCTGTCGGCGCTGGCGATCCACGGCAACAAGAGCCAGTCCGCCCGCACGCGCGCGCTGACCGAGTTCAAGGCCGGCACGCTGCGCCTGCTGGTGGCTACCGATATCGCCGCGCGCGGGATCGACATCGACCAGCTGCCCCACGTGGTCAACTACGACCTGCCCAACGTGCCTGAAGACTATGTGCACCGGATCGGCCGTACCGGCCGCGCCGGCGCAGAGGGCGAGGCGATCTCGCTGGTGTGCGTGGACGAGGCCGCGCTGCTGCGCGATATCGAGCGCCTGATCAAGCGCCAGATCGAGAAGACCGTGCTGCCGGGCTTCGAGGTGGACCCCTCGATCCCGCCCGAGCCGATCCAGAAGGGACGGCAGGCACGCGGCCAGGGCAATGGCGGCGGCGGTGGCCGCGGCCGTGCCCCGGCTCCGGCGGGCGGCGGCCAGCCGCGCGGCGCG
>NZ_JBFTLQ010000122.1:0-17076 GCF_056396525.1 Cupriavidus sp. 05T41 | reverse complement strand
GCCGGCGCCCTCGCCGCCCGCGCCCGGCTGGCCCGGCCACTGCGCGCGCAGTTGCGCGCCCGTGGGCAGCGGCCCGCGCTGCGCGAACGGGTCCTGGTCGAACTGCCACGGGTAGTCGGCCTCGCTGACCCAGGGCAGCGCATCGAGCGGCAGGCGGTAGCCCATCGGCGAATCGCCCGGCAGCAGGTACATGCGGTCGTCGCGGAAGAACCAGGGCCCGCTGACCCAGCGCTGGCCGTGCAGGGCCGGTGCCTCCTCGKCACCGGCGCGGCGCAGCGGCAGCACGTAGCCGCTCACCTGCGCCAGGCCCGCGCCGAACACGCGGCGCAGGCGCATGCGCTCCATCTCGTCGTCCAGCMGCGACTCGAGCGGGTCGACGTTGACCGGCAGGCGCCGCTCGCGCCACAGGTAGTACCAGGTGTCTTCATAGCCGGGCTGCACGAAAGCGGGGTCCAGGCCCAGGCGCGTGGCCAGGCTGTCGAGGAAGCGGTGTGCGTCGGCGTGGGTGTAGTCGGCCGGATGGCGCTCGTCGGCGAACAGCGACGGGTCCTGCCAGCAGGGCTCGCCGTCGGCGCGCCAGCAGATCGACAAGGCCCAGCGCGGCAGTTGCTCGCCCGGATACCACTTGCCCTGGCCGTAGTGCAGGAAGCCGCCCTTGCCGTAGCGGTCGCGCAGCTTGTGCACCAGTTCGGTGGCATAGCCGCGCTTGGTGGGGCCGAGCGCATCGGTGTTCCACTCCGCGCCGTCGCGGTCCTTGACCGCCACGAAGGTCGGCTCGCCGCCCATGGTCAGGCGCACGTCCTGCGCATCGAGCCGGCGGTCGACCTCGGCGCCGACCGCCGCCACCGCCTGCCATTGCGCCTCGGTGTAGGGCTTGGTCACGCGCGGCGATTCATAGATGCGCGTGATGGACATCTCGTGGTGGAACGCGACCTCGCTCTGGTCCACCGCGCCGCTGACCGGCGCCGCGCTGCCAGGCTCGGGGGTGCAGGCCACCGGGATATGGCCCTCGCCGGCCAGCAAGCCGGAGGTGGGGTCCAGGCCGACCCAGCCCGCGCCCGGCAGGTAGACCTCGCACCAGGCATGCAGGTCGGTGAAGTCCGCCTCGGCGCCCCTGGGGCCGTCCAGCGCCTTCACGTCCGGCGTCAGCTGCAACAGGTAGCCGGAGACGAAGCGCGCCGCCAGGCCGAGATGCCGCAGCGTCTGCACCAGCAGCCAGCCGGAGTCGCGGCAGGAGCCGGCGCCGGATTCCAGGGTCTGCTCCGGCGTCTGCACGCCGGGCTCCATGCGGATCAGGTAACGGATGTCTTCCTGCAGGCGCTGGTTCAGCGCCACCAGGAAGTCGATGGTCCGCTGCGGCGTGCGCGGGATGCTTTCCACGAAGGCGGCGAAGCGCGGGGTCGGCTCGCCCGTGACCAGGTACGGCGCCAGTTCGTGCGCCAGGCCCGGGTCGTAGCTGAACGGAAACTGCTCGGCGTAGGGCTCGAGGAAGAAGTCGAAGGGGTTGTAGACCGCCATCTCGACCACCAGGTCGACGGTGATCTTGAACTCGCGRGTCGGCTCGAGGATCACCAGCCGGGCGAGGTAGTTGGCGAACGGGTCCTGCTGCCAGTTGATGAAATGCTGCTCGGGCTCGATGCGCAGCGAATACGAAAGGATCGGTGTGCGGCAGTGCGGGGCGGGCCGGAGCCTGACCACCTGCGGCGATAGCTTCACAGGCCGGTCATACCGGTAGTGGGTGACGTGATTCAGTGCGACGTGCGTTGCCACAAAGGCCTCCCATTGGCGCAGAATTTGTGCCGTCTCTAGCAAGCAAGAGTTGTACCGCCCCGCGATGGCCAAGGCCCCGGGGACCCGGGTGCCGCTGCCGGAGGACCTCCCTTCCGGCGCGGTGCCCCGTCATGCCAGCACGGCAACGCTACCGCAGCATGACATGACGCCTGACCATGATGCCCGGCCATGGCGCCCGACCTGCGCCCCTACATGGCATCCTAAATGGCGTCCTACATGGCGCCGCCGCGCTTCGCCTTGAGTCCCTGCTCGAGCAGCGAACGCAGCTTGGCCAGCGCGCCCGGGTCGCCGTGCGAGGCCGAGCGCGCGTACCAGATCTTGGCCTGCTCGATATCCTTCTCCACCACGCCCGGCTCGCCGCGCTCGTAATAGCTGGCGACGATGTACTGGGCGCCGCTGTCACCGGCGGTGGCGGCGCGGCTGTACCACTGGAAGGCCTTGCCGTAGTCGCGCGAGACGCCCCGCCCGGTGAAATAGTTGGTGGCCAGCGCCACCTGGGCCTGCACATGGCCGCCTTCGGCCGCGCGCCGGTACCACTCGTTKGCGGATTCGAGCGAGCGCGGCACCAGGTCCCCGTGCTCGTAAAGCTCGCCGAAAGTGAACTGGGCGTGGGTCATGTCGTTGTCGGCCGCCCGGCGCAGCCAGATCAGCGCCTCCTGCGGGCGCACCGGCGTGCCTTCGCCGCGCAGCAGCATCATGGCGTAGTTGAACTGCGCCAGCCGGTTGCCTTGCTGGGCCGCCTTGGCGAAGTCGCGCAGGGCCGCATCGAAGGCGCCGGCATCGTAGGCGGCCACGGCCTGCTGCGTCAGCGCCTGCGCCGGCACCGGCGGCTGGGTTGCCGCCGCGGCAGGCGGCGCCGCGGCAAGACAGAGGGAAAGGCCCAGGGCGGCGGCGGCGGCGTTGACCGCGCACCATGACGGCGAAAAGAGACGGACAGGCGGCATGGCAGGCTCCAGGCAAGGCACGCGCTCACTCCAAGTCTACAAGTGTAGGCTTAGGAAGTCGCCAGTAGCAGTCGCAATCCAGCCGGAGAACTTACGGCAGGCGCCACCAGTCCGGCGCTGCCGGCGCAGGGATGGGTACGGTGCTGGGCAGGGCCTCGGCCTGCGCCAGCAGGGCTTGCGCCTCGGCATGCAGGCGCGCCAGGCAATCCGCCAGCACGCGCGCTTCGTCCGGTGCCAGGCAGCTCGCCAGGCGGGCATTGAACGCCTGCGCCTGGGCAAAGGCCAGCCGGTACACCGCCTCGCCCTCGGCGGTCAGCGCGAAGGCCGCGGCGCGGCGGTCCTGGGTGCGCGTGTCGCGCCGCACCAGGCCGCGCGCCATCAGGGCATGCACCGCGCGGCTGGCCAGCACCTTGTCCAGGCCGGCGCTCAGCGCCAGCTCGGTCAGGCGCGTGCCGGGCTGCTCGCCGAGAAAGGACAGCATGCGCCACTCGCGCCGGCTCACGCCCGCCGCCGCGCGCAGGTGCAGTCCGCTGGCGTTCAGCGCGACGCGGGTCAGGTGGTAGAGCCGGTAGTTCAGGAAATCGGCCAGCCGGGCCGGATGCTGCAGGGTGTGGCCGGCGTCCGCCGCCGGCTCGCCCTGCGCGGCGCAGGCTGCGTCCCGGTCCTCGCCGTCCCTGATGGCTTCGTTCATGCCGCACCCGCAAAATTGGTTGATTTTGTCAATTATATGGGTGGGTGTTAGCGTCCATGGGTCTATATAAAACCGGCTCGCCGCGGCGCATTCCGCACTCGCCGGGGTATGGCCAGGCAGCGCAAGGCAAGACGCACGGCGCGCAGATCGATGCGCGAAATCCGTCGTTGGCGCGCCCGGGCCGTATCGATAAATTGGCCGGCCTCGCCGCCGCCAGCACCGCTGGCGGCGCGACAAGCCGCCGAACCCAAAAGGAGAAACCGTGAACCCCGCCAAACTGCTGCGCGCACTCGTCCCCACCCTGGCCGCCATGTCTGCMCTGTCCGCCATCCTGCCGGCCACCCCGGCACTCGCCCAGAGCGAGCGCCCACTGCGCATCCTGGTGGGCTATCCCGCCGGCGGCACCGCCGATCTCGCGGCCCGCCTGGTCGGCGACAAGCTGCGCGAAGAGCTCAAGCAGACGGTGGTGATCGAGAACAAGCCCGGTGCCGGCGGCCGGCTGGTGATGGACTATGCCCGCACCCTGCCCGCCGACGGCAACACCCTGGTGGTGGCCAACTCGGCGGTGATGACCATCGCGCCGCAGGTCTACCGCAAGCTCAACTACGATATCCAGCACGACTTCGTGCCGGTGGCGCAGATCGCCAATTTCCAGCTGGCGCTGGCTGCCGGGCCCGGCACGCCGGCCAGGTCGCTCAAGGAGTACATCGACTGGCTCAAGGCCAGTCCGGCCAGGAACAACTCCTACGCCTCGCCCGCGCTTGGCAGCATTCCGCACTTCTTTGGCCTGCTGTTCGGCAAGCAGGTCGGCGTGGAGATGCTGCACGTGCCGTTCAACGGCTCCGCGCCGCTGATGAACGCCCTGGTCGGCGGCCAGGTGCCGGCGTCGGTCGACACGCTGGCCGACATGACCGAGATGCACCGCGCCGGCAAGATCCGCGTGCTGGCCAGTTCCGGCACGCAGCGCTCGGTCGCCCTGCCCGACGTGCCGACCTTCACCGAGCTCGGCTACAAGGACATCGAAGGCGTCGGCCGCTATGGCTTCCTGGCGCCGGCCGGCACGCCCAGGGCCACGCTCGATCGGCTCAACACGGCGATCGTCCATGCGCTGCAATCGCCCGACCTGCGCGAGCGCTTCCTCAAGCTGGGACTGGAGCCGCAGACCGGCAGCGCCGAGCAGTTCGGCAAGGTGCTGGCGGCCGATGCCGGCCGCTGGGGCCCGGTGGTAAAGAGCTCCGGTTATACGGGGGACTGAAAAAACCCGGCGAAATACAGCCGCCTGTTATTMGTCGCATCGATGAATTCGTATCGACGCCCAACCAGATCCAGCACGCCATGCCCACCCGCAACACCCTCTTCATCATGTGCGACCAGCTGCGCCAGGACCACCTGGGCTGCTATGGCCACCCCACGCTGCGCACCAGGAACATCGACGCCCTCGCCAGGCGTGGCGTGCGCTTCACCAAGGCCTTCGTCACCTCGGGCGTGTGCGGGCCGAGCCGCATGAGCTTCTATACCGGACGCTACCCGAGCAGCCATGGCGCCACCTGGAACCGCGTGCCGCTATCGGTGGGCGAAGTCACCCTCGGCGAATACCTCAAGGACAGCCAGCGAACGCTCGCGCTGGCCGGCAAGACCCACGTCATGCCGGACAACGCGAACATGAAACGGCTGCACCTCGACGGCGCCGGCGAGCTGGAGACGCTGCTGCGCAGCGGCCACTTCGTCGAAGTGGACCGGCACGACGGCCACCATGCCGAGCCGCGCAGCGCCTATGCCGAATGGTTGCGCCAGCAGGGCTACGACAGCGCCGACCCGTGGACCGACTACGTGATCAGCGCCGAGAACGCGCAAGGCGAGATCGTCTCCGGCTGGCAGATGCGCAACGCGGGCCTGCCCGCGCGCGTGGCCGAGCCGCACTCCGAGACCGCATACACYGTGGGCCAGGCCATGCAATATATCGCCGCGCGCGGCGACGAGCCCTGGGTGCTGCACCTGTCGCTGGTCAAGCCGCACTGGCCATACATGGCGCCGGCGCCTTACCACGCCGCCTATACGCTGGACGACTGCCTGCCGCTCAAGCGCCATGACGCGGAGCTGCAGGATCCGCATCCGGTGCTCGACGCCTACCGCACGCAGGAAGAATGCGCCAACTTCATGCGCAGCGAAGTCTCCGACACGGTGCGCCCCACCTACCAGGGGCTCGTGCAGCAGATCGACGACCGTCTCGGCGAACTATGGGACCAGCTCGAACGCCTGGGCCGCTGGGAGGACACCCTGATCGTCTTCACCGCCGACCACGGCGACTTCCTCGGCGACCACTGGCTCGGCGAGAAGGAACAGTTCTACGACACCGTGCAGAACATCCCGCTGATCGTCTACGACCCGTCGCCTGCCGCGGATGCCACGCGCGGCAGCGCCGATGCGCGCATGGTGAGCGCGGTGGACGTGGTGCCTACGGTGCTCGACGCGCTTGGCCTGCCGGCGGCCGATCATCGCGTGGAGGGCCGCTCGCTGCTCGACCTCACGCAGGCGCGCGATGGCGGGCAATGGCGCGGGTTCGTCGTCTCCGAACTCGACTACGCCTATCGCGGGGCCCGCGTCGTCCTCGGCCGCCATCCCGGCGAATGCCGCGCCTGGATGGTGCGCGACGCGCGCTGGAAATACGTGCACTGGCAGGGCTTCAGGCCGCAGCTGTTCGACCTGGAGAACGACCCGGACGAGTTCTTCGATCTTGGCCAGGATGCCGGTTTCGAATCCGTGCGTGCCGCCATGCGGATGCACCTGCTCGAATGGTTCTCTTCGCTCAAGCCGCGGACGACGGTGAGCAATGACGAGGTGGCGGCGAAGACCAATGTGTATAAGCAGGCGGGGGTGTTCTTCGGGGTGTGGTGAGGGCGAGGGGGGCGCCCTCCCCCCTTATCCCACGAAGCGGTATCCCACCCCCAGCTCGGTCATCAGATGCACCGGCTGCGTGGAGTCCTTCTCCAGCTTTTGCCGCAGGTGCCCCATGTAGACGCGCAGGTAGTGGCTGCTCTCCGAATGCGCGGGCCCCCACACTTCGCGCAGCAGTTCGCGGTGCGTCATCACCTTGCCGCGRTGSGCGATCAGCACSGCCAGCAGSCGGTAYTCGATCGGGGTCAGGTGGATGGCATCGCCCGCGCGCGTGACCACGCGGTTGGCCAGGTCGACCTGCACTTCGCCGAAGGCGATCAGCGGCGTGCCTTGCGGGTTGAGCCGGGCGTGCCGGCGCAGCAGCACGCGCACGCGGGCGATCAGTTCGCCCACGCCGAAGGGCTTGGTGAGGTAGTCGTCGGCGCCGGCGTCGAGCGCGGCGATCTTGTCGTCTTCCCCGGAGCGCGCGGACAGCACCAGCACCGGCACCTCGGTCCAGGTGCGCATCTCGCGGATCAGCGTCATGCCGTCGCCGTCGGGCAGGCCGAGGTCGAGGATCACCACGTCGGGCTGGCGGGTGCCGGCGTCGATCAGGCCGCGCTTGAGCGTCTCGGCCTCGTGTATGGTGCAGCCCTCGGCCTGCAGTGCCTCGCGCACGAAGCGCCGGATATGCGGCTCATCCTCGACCAGCAGTACCGTGGGCGAAAAATCGAAAGCCATCTCAGTCTGGTTCCTTGTCTGTTGCTGCCCTTGCGGCGATGCCGGGCACGGGGTCCGGGTCCGGTTCCGGCTCGATCGCCGGCGGCGTGCCACGCGGCAGCGCCACCACGAAGCGCGCGCCGCCGCGCTCCATATTCTCCACCCAGATGCGCCCGCCGTGCGCCTGCACGATGGCCTCGCACACGGCCAGGCCCAGGCCCACGCCGGCGGTTGCCGATTCGCGCTCGCCGCGCGTGAACTTCTGGAAAATCGCTTGTTCCTGCCCGCGCGGCACGCCGGGCCCCTCGTCTTCCACCGCGAACCGCACCTCGGTGTCGGCCACCTCGCCCGACACCCGGATGGCGGTCCCCGCCGGCGTGTACTTGGCGGCGTTCTCCAGCAGGTTGCACAGCACGCGCTCCATCAGCACGGCGTCGCATTCCACCAGCGGCAGCGCGGACAGGTCCGCCACCGACACGCGATGGCGCGACAGCGCATCGCGCATGCCGGCCAGCGCCGCGCCCACCATTTCCTCGCACGACTGCCACTCCTTCTGCATGCGCACGTCGCGGCTTTGCAGGCGGGCCATGTCGAGCAGGTTGATCACCATGGTGCGCATGCGCAGGGCCTGCTCGCGCATCGCGCGCACCGTCTCGGCCAGCGCCGGCGACAACTCGGCGCGCTGCATGGTCTCGGCCATGCCGACCAGGCTGGTCAGCGGCGTGCGCAGGTCGTGCGACACGGCGGCCAGCAGCGAGCTGCGCAGGCGCTCGGATTCCATCGACAGCAGCGCCTGCTGCGCGACCTCCACATAGTGCAGGCGTTCGATCGCGATGGCGATCAGCGTGGCGAACACATCGACCTGGCGGCGCAGCTCGGGCTGGGCGAAGGCGCGCCATACCTGCGGCTCCACCGCGAGTACGCCGCGCGTCTGCATCGGCGCCTTGAGCGGCAGGTAGAGCACCGTGCTGCCGGGCAGCGTGTGCGTGCCGGTGCCGGCGGGCTTGCCGTGGTCGAACACCCATTGCGCAAGCACGGGGTCGATGGCGTCGCTGCCGCGTTGCGCCGGGTCGATCACCGGCGGCAGCAGGCGCCCCTTCGGCGAGACCAGGAAAAAGGCCGAGCGCGCGCCGAGCGCGGCCTGCAGGAAGCGGCTGCCGATGGCGATGATCTGCTCGGGCATCAGCGCGGCGGACAGCTCGCGCGCCAGCTCGTAGAGCGTGCGCGCCTCGGTCTCGCGCTGGACCGAGACCCTGGCCTGCTCGCGCAGCCCCGCGGTGAGCTGGCCGATCACCAGCCCGACCGCGAGCATCACGACAAAGGTCACCAGGTATTGCACATCGCTGACCGAGAACGACAGCCGCGGCGGCACGAAGAAGAAATCGAAGGCGGCCACCGACACCACCGAGGCGAGCGCGGCCGGACCGCGCCCGTGGCGCAGCGCCACCGCCACCACCGCGGCGAGGAACAGCATGGCGATATTGACCAGCTCGAACCACGGTCGCGCCAGCGCCGACAGCAGGCTCGCGCCCGCGCACCATGCCACCGCCCACAGGTAGTCGACGCGGCGCGCCGCCACGCTGCCGTCATCGACGGCCTCGCGGTCCTCGCGCACGTCTTCGCGCATATCGCTGCGGGCAGCCGCGTGCACGCGGCCGCGCGCATCGGCCGCCATGGCGTCGGCGGCGACCCGGATCACGTCGATCTCGGGGCAGCCCAGCGCCAGCGAGTCGGCAAAGCTGTGGCGGCCGAACAGCCAGGCGCGCGCGCCCAGGAATGGCGACAGCGACAGCGCCAGCAGCGCGCGTCCGCGCGCCAGCACGCCACCGCCCTGGCGGTGCCACGCGCCGGGCGCGCGCCCGACCACCACCTTGGTCAGGTTGTGGCGACGCACGTAGCCGGCCACCGCCTGCACGATATCGTTGCCGGCCAGGGTCTCGGTGCGCGCGCCGAGTTCCTCGGCCAGCCGCATCGCCTCTTCCAGGTTGGCGCGCTCCTGCGCCGCCAGCGGCGCCAGGCGCGGCGTGGCGACCGTGACCACGTGCCAGTCGCAATCGAGCTGGCCGGCCAGCCGCCGCGCGCTCTTGACCACCTGCGCGGCATCGTCGCCGCTGCCGATGCAGGCCAGCACCGCTTCGCGCGTGCGCCACACCKGACGGATCGATTCGGCATGSCGGTAGGCGYGCACATYGTCGTCGACGCGGTCGGCGGTGCGGCGCAGCGCCAGCTCGCGCAACGCGATCAGGTTGCCCTTGCGGAAGAAGTTGCTGGCCGCCGTGCGGGCCTGCTCCGGCATGTAGACCTTGCCGTCGCGCAGGCGCCGCAGCAGTTCGTCGGCGGGCAGGTCCACCAGGATCACCTCGTCGGCACCGTCGAACACGGTGTCGGGCACGGTCTCCCACACGCGGATGCCGGTGATGCCGCCGACCGCCTCGTTGAGGCTGTCGAGGTGCTGGACGTTGACCGTGGTCCAGACATCGATCCCGGCCGACAGCAGCTCCTCGATATCCTGCCAGCGCTTGGGATGGCGGCTGCCCTGCGCGTTGGAGTGCGCCAGCTCGTCAACCAGGACCAGCGCCGGACGACGCGCCAGCGTAGCGTCGAGATCGAATTCCTGCAGCACGCGGCCATCCATGCGCGGATGCGGGATCGCCTTCAGCGGCAGCCGCTCGAGGCCATCGAGCAGCGCCTCGGTCTCGGCGCGGCCATGCGTCTCCACCACGCCGACCAGTACGTCGCTGCCCTGCTCGCGCAGCGCGCGCGCCGTGGTGAGCATGGCAAAGGTCTTGCCCACGCCCGCCGACGCGCCAAAGTACACCCGCAGCTTGCCGCGCKCGGCGCGCTCGCCCTCCGCCTGCATGCGTTGCAGCAAGGCGTCGGGATCGGGCCGCGGCGGAGTGTCGCGCGTGGCGGTATCAGGCATGTGGGGCTTCAGCACGCGGAGGGCGAATGGATGTCGAGGATTGTGCCACGGCTACGCGCGGGCGCCCGTGCGATTGCGGCCCGGACGGAGTCGACAGGGGATGCACCACGGCCGCGCGAGGTGCCCGGGGGTAGTTGCCTGCTCTCCMCCGGCGCCTCTCCMGCAAGCGGGAGAGGCGAGCAAACCGGCAGGCATCCGGGCAGGCGCTTGCGCCCGCCAGCTCACGGCTTCTCTGCATCCAGCGCCAGGTTCAGCTGCAGCACATTGACCACCGGATMGCCCATCACGTGCAGCAGCGGGCCTTCCGTGTTGGCCGCCACCAGGGMCTGCACGCGTTCGAGCGGCAGGCCGCGCAGGCGCGCCACGCGCGCCGCCTGGTATTGCGCGGCGGCCGGGCTGATATGCGGGTCCAGCCCGCTGGCCGAGGCGGTCACCAGATCCACCGGCACCGGGGCCTGGTTGGCGGGATCGGCTTCGCGCAGCGCTTCGATGCGGCCGCGGGCGGCGTCRGTCAGCGCGGGGTTGCTCGGGCCGAGATTGGAGCCGGACGAGGCGGCCCCGTTATAGGGCATCGGCGCGGTGGCCGACAAGCGGCCCCAGAAATACTTCGGGTCCGAGAAAGGCTGGCCGATCAGCTCCGAGCCGACCGCCTTGCCATCCTTGACGATCAGCGAGCCGGCCGCCTGATGCGGGAACACGGCGCGCGACAGCCCGGTGATGACGCCGGGATAGAGCAGGCCGGTGACGACCGACAGTGCGACGAACACCGTCAGCATCGGGCGCAGCAGGCCGCCCTGGATGGGTGTGCCGGGCTGGCCGCTGGTGCCGCGGCCCTGGGGCGCGGCGGTGACTGGGGTAGGCATGATGACTCCGTTCAATGTCTTTGTCTGGGCTCGGATCGAGCCCGGGTCGGGCCCTGGCCGGGCCTTGTGCGGGCGGCGCGGCTCACGCCCAGCCGAACAGCACCAGGATCATGTCGATGATCTTGATGCCCACGAACGGCACCAGGATGCCGCCCAGCCCGTAGATCAGCAGGTTGCGCCGCAGCAGCACGGCCGCGCCGAGCGGGCGGTACACCACGCCGCGCAGCGCCAGCGGGATCAGCACCACGATGATCAGCGCATTGAAGATCACCGCCGACAGGATGGCCGAGGCCGGCGTGGCCAGGCCCATCACGTTGAGCCGGTCGAGCTGCGGATACGTGGTGGCGAACGCCGCCGGGATGATGGCGAAGTACTTGGCCACGTCGTTGGCCACGCTGAAGGTGGTCAGCGAGCCGCGCGTCATCAGCATCTGCTTGCCGATCTCCACGATCTCGATCAGCTTGGTCKGGTTGCTGTCGAGGTCGACCATGTTGCCGGCTTCCTTGGCCGCCTGCGTGCCACTGTTCATGGCCACCGCGACGTCGGCCTGCGCCAGCGCGGGCGCGTCGTTGGTGCCGTCGCCGGTCATCGCCACCAGGCGGCCTTCGGCCTGGTAGTCGCGGATCAGCTTGAGCTTGGCTTCGGGCGTGGCTTCGGCGAGGAAGTCGTCGACCCCGGCCTCGGCCGCGATCGAGGCGGCGGTGAGGCGGTTGTCGCCGGTGATCATCACCGTCTTGATGCCCATCTTGCGCAGTTCGCCGAAGCGCTCGCGGATGCCGGACTTGACGATGTCCTTGAGCTCGACCACGCCCAGCACGCGCACCGTCTMGCCGCGGCCGTCGTCGAACGATTCCGCCACCACCAGCGGCGTGCTGCCGGCGCGGGCCACGTCGTCCACGGCCTGCATCACGGCGTCGGGGAACTTGCCGGCACGCTCGGTCACGTATTTGCGCAGCGCGTCGGCGGAGCCCTTGCGCACGCTGCGGCCGCCCGCGTCCACGCCGCTMATGCGCGTCTGCGCGGTGAACGGCACGAAGATCGGGCGCAGCGCGCTGATATCGGGCGCGGCGGCGCCGGACTGCTGGCGCGCCAGCGTCACGATGCTGCGGCCCTCGGGCGTCTCGTCGGCCAGCGACGACAGCCATGCGGCCTCGGCCAGCTGCTGCGCGCCCACGYCCGGCGCGGCGATAAAGCGCGATGCCTGGCGGTTGCCGTGGGTGATGGTGCCGGTCTTGTCGAGCAGCAGCACGTCCACGTCGCCGGCGGCTTCCACCGCGCGGCCGGAGGTGGCGATCACGTTGGCCTCCATCATGCGGCTCATGCCCGCCACGCCGATGGCCGACAGCAGCCCCCCGATGGTGGTCGGGATCAGGCACACCAGCAACGCGATCAGCACGGTGATGGTCACGGGCATGCCGGCCTTGGCCACGAACACGCTGTACACCGAGAACGGCTGCAGCGTGGCGGTGGCCAGCAGCAGCACGATGGTCAGGCCCACCAGCAGGATGGTCAGCGCCAGCTCGTTCGGGGTCTTCTGGCGCTTGGCGCCTTCGACCATGGTGATCATGCGGTCGATGAAGCTTTCGCCGGGATTGGTGGTGATGCGCACCACGATCCAGTCGGACAGCACGCGCGTGCCGCCGGTCACCGACGAGAAATCGCCGCCCGATTCGCGGATCACCGGCGCKGACTCGCCGGTGATGGCGCTCTCGTCGACCGAGGCCACGCCTTCGATCACGTCACCGTCGCCKGGCACCATGTCGCCCGCCTCGACCAGCACCACGTCGCMGCGGCGCAGCGCGGTGGCCGCGCGCGCCTCGGTGGCGCCGGCGGCGCGCCAGTCGCGCCGGCCTTCCTTGATCAGCTTGGCGGTGACGGTGGTCTTGAGCCCGCGCAGTGCTTCGGCCTGCTGCTTGCTGCGCCCTTCGGCGAGCGCCTCCGCGAAGTTGGCGAACAGCAAGGTGAACCACAGCCAGACCGAGACCGCGAGGATGAAGCCCGCGCTCTCGCCGCCCGCGCTGGCGGGCGAGAACAGGGCCCGGAAGAACAGGATGGTGGTCAGGATGCTGCCCACGTAGACCACGAACATCACCGGGTTGCGCAGCTGGTCGCGCGGCGCGAGCTTCTTCAGCGCGTCGAGCAGGGCCGGCTTGACCAGCTCGGGGGCGAACATGCCGCCGCGCGGCGGGCGCTGGTGACCGCCACCCTTGTGCGTGCCGTGGGCCGGCGCACCCAAGGGGGCCGCCGGTGTGGTGTTTGCAGGTGCCGCGCCGGACTGCTTGCCGMGCGTCACCATCGATTCTTGTTGCATGCGTTTCTCCGCAATACGCTGATCTGCTTCGAGATGCCGCCCGCGTGAAGGTCACTGCCGGGCGGCCATCCCCTGGCTACTTTCCTGCCGCCGTGACCACGGCGCCCTGAAGCTGCTCCGCCACCGGCCCCAGCGCCAGCGCCGGGATATAGGTGAGCGCGCCCACCATCAGCACCGAGCCGACCAGCAGCACCACGAACAGCGGGCCGTGCGTGGGCATGGTGCCGCCGGTCACGGGCAGGCGCTTCTTGGCCGCCAGCGAGCCCGCCATGGCGAGGATCGGCACGATGATCCAGAAGCGGCCGAACCACATCGCCGCGGCCAGCAGCACGTTGTAGAACGGCGTGTTGGCCGACAGCCCGGCGAAGGCKCTGCCGTTGTTATTGGCCGCCGACGAGAGCGCGTAGAGGATTTCCGAGAAGCCGTGCGTGCCGGGGTTGAACACCCCCGCGCGGCCCGGATCGGCCATCACCGCCACCGCGGTGCCGAGCAGCACCAGCAGCGGCGTGACCAGGATCGCCACGGCGGTCATCTTCATCTCGTAGGCTTCGATCTTCTTGCCCAGGTATTCCGGCGTGCGGCCGATCATCAACCCGGCAATGAACACCGCCAGCACCGCGTACACCAGCATGCCGTACAGGCCCGAGCCGACGCCGCCGAACACGACTTCGCCGAGCTGCATCAGCAGCATGGGCACCAGCCCGCCGATGGCGGTAAACGAGTCGTGCATGGCGTTGACCGCGCCGCACGAGGCCGCCGTGGTGATGGTGGCGAACAGCGCGCTGGCGGCGATGCCGAAGCGGGTCTCCTTGCCTTCCATATTGCCGCCGGCCTGCAGCGCGCTGGCCGCGTGATCGATCGGCAAGCCCGCCAGCGCGGCATTGGCCTGCTGCTCGGACAGCGCCGCCACACACGCCATCACGATGAAGATCACCGCCATCGACGCCAGCACCGCCACGCCCTGCCGGCGGTCCATCACCATCTCGCCGAACGTGAAACACAGCGCCGCCGGGATCAGGAAGATGGCCAGCATCTCGATCAGGTTGGCGAGCTCGGTCGGGTTCTCGTACGGGTGCGCCGAGTTGGCATTGAAGAAGCCGCCGCCGTTGGTGCCGAGCATCTTGATGGCTTCCTGCGAAGCCACCGGGCCCATGGCGAGCGTCTGCTTGTCTGTCTTCATGGCGTCAAGCACCGGCGCGCCCTTGGCGTCGAGCACGGGCTGGCCGGCGGCGTCCACCTTGGGCTGGCTGTACTCGACCGGGGTCACCAGCGCGACATCCTTGTAGCCGTCGAAATTCTGGATCACGCCCTGGCTGACCAGCGCCATGGCGACGGCGGCCGACAACGGCAGCAGCACGTACAGAGTGCTGCGCGTCATGTCCACCCAGAAGTTGCCGATGGTGGCCACGCTCTGGCGCGCGAAGCCGCGGATCAGCGCGAACACCACGGCGATGCCGGTGGCCGCCGAGACGAAGTTCTGCACCGTGAGCGCCAGCATCTGCGTGAGGTAGCTCATGGTGGATTCGCCGCMGTAGGCTTGCCAGTTGGTGTTGGCGACGAAGCTCACGGCGGTGTTGAACGACAGGTCGGGAGAGACCGCGCCGAAGCCCTGCGGGTTCAGCGGCAGCCAGCCCTGCAGGCGCTGCAGCGCGTACACCGCCACCACGCCCAGCATATTGAAGACGATGACCGCCACCGCGTATTGCTTCCAGCCCATCTCGGCGTCGGCGCGCACGCCGCCCACGCGGTAGAGCAGGCGCTCGAACGGCCGGCCCCAGGCGGTCGCCCGATATGCGCCGTCTTCCATTGCGCGGCGGATATAGCGCCCCAGGAAGGGCGCGAGCGCCAGCAGGATGGCGAGGTACAGGACAAGAAGTCCCAGGAATTCGGTTGACATCAGAATTTCTCCGGCCGGAACAGGGCAATCAGGAGGTAGATGAAGACAGCGACGGCGAGCACGCCGCCMAGCAGGTCGGCCCAGTCCATCACAGCCCCCTGTCGGTAGCGCTGTCCTTGCGGCGCGCGTCGGCGCGTTGCGCGCCCGGGCCGTCGGCCGCACTTGGCGGCTTGCCGCCAAGTGCGGCGCACAGCGCCAGCAGTGCGCCAGTCAGCGCACCGAACAGCAATAAACCGATGAAATAGATCCCGTCCATGGCAATACACCGTGAGTGATTCACAGCTGGGAGGTTAAGGATCGAGCGGTAAAAACGGGGTAGAGAGGGGGGAGGGGGGTGTAAAGAAGATATAAAAATGACGGGCCGGCGCGCGTGCGCCGGTACCGGCCACGCCGATGCCGGAAAGGAAGGACGGCCGTGCCGGGGGCGTCGCCCGCCTGGGGAAAGCCTTGTCCCGCCTGCCGCGGACGGCTAGATCCAGCCCGACTTGTGCAGTTTTCGCCAGAGTCCCGCGCAGGCCAGCGCGGTCACGCCGATCACCGTCGGGTAGGCGTAGTGKAACTTCAGTTCCGGCATGAAACTGAAGTTCATGCCGTACAGGCTGAACACCACCGTGGGAATGGCCAGGATGGCGCCCCAGCCGGCCAGGCGCTTGACGATCTCGTTCTGGCCCACGGTGACCAGCGCCAGGTTCACCTGCACCGCCGTGGTCAGCATCTCGCGCACCACGTCGAGCGTGCGCACCAGGCGGCTGGCGTGGTCTTCGATGTCGCGGAAATAGGCGCGCAGCTCCTTTGGCACCAGTTCCTCGTGCAGCCGGATCAGCTGTCCGCAGATCTCCTCGATCGGGTAGACCGCGTTGCGCAGGCGCAGTACCTGGCGCTTGATGTGGTACAGGTGCTCGATCGCGGCGCGGTCGAACTCATCGCGGAAGATGCCCTGCTCGAGCTGCTCGAAGGCATCCTCGAGCCGGGTGACGATGGGCATGTAGTGATCCACCACGAAGTCCATCAGCGCATAGAGCACATAGCCCGGGCCGTTGGCCAGCGCGCGCGGATCGCTCTCGCAGCGCTCGCGCACCGGGGTGTAGCTGCTGCTGACGCCGTGGCGGACCGACACCACATAGTTCGGGCCCACGAACAGGTGGGTCTCGCCCACCACCACTTCCTCGTCGACCAGCTKGGCGGTATTGAGCACSAYGAAGAYSGAATCGCCGTAGGTYTCCAGCTTGGGCCGCTGGTGKGCGTCSAGCGCRTCCTCCACCGCCAGGTCGTGCAGGCCGAATTCCTGCTGCACCTTGCGCAGCAGCGGCAGGTCCGGCTCGTGCAGCCCGAGCCAGACAAAGGTGCCGGGCACGGCGATGGCGTCGCTGATCTTGTCCACCGCCACATCCCCCAGCCGCTTGCCGTCGCGGTAGGCCACGCTATTGACGATTGCACCCATGCATACTCMCTTGTCTGGATGGCGCAATCGTAACAAGAGCGCGGGCCCGGCGGGAAGCTGCGCGGAGGGAGGGCGGCAGCGAGTGTCGTTCCCTGCGCGGGGATGCGGCGGGGCCGGTTCGTGCGCGCCCCATCCGGCACTGGAGAGGATTGCGGGGGTATTTGTTACAGTTCTGCCTCCAGCTGACGTTAGAATGTCCCATTTCCACGGTCACCGACTATGTCCCAGAAGAAATCGCCACGCTTCGAGCTGCGCAGTGGCAATGTCGACGCCCTCCTCCTCGCTCTCAAGTCCGCTGACATGGCAGCGCTGCGGGACGACCTTCTGTCCCGCTTCGAATCGACCCCTGATTTCTTCTCCAAYGAYGTCGTCGCGCTGGAYMTGCGCCGCCTGGAAGGCGACGACCGGATCGCGCTGGACATGGTGATCGAGACCCTGACCCAGCTCAAGGCCCGCGCCATCGGCGTGGTGGCGCGCGAAGCCCAGCGTGACTGGGCGGCGTCCTTCGGCCTGCCGCTGCTGGACAGCCATAGCCGCCGCGGCGGCCGCGACGAGGCCGCGCCGGCCGCGACCCAGGCCGAAGCGCCCCCCGGGGCACCGGCCGGCGGGCAGGCGCAAGCC
>NZ_JBFTLQ010000121.1:0-17325 GCF_056396525.1 Cupriavidus sp. 05T41 | reverse complement strand
GCTCCCGGCTCGGGTCCATGCCCATCTCGCGCACGTGCGCGGCGTAGTTGCGGCCAACACAGTAGATGCGGCGAACGGGAAACTGGTCGTTGCCGCCAACCACGGGAATCGTAACGGCAGGAATGGGCGGAATTACAAAGGTCATGTGGGACTCCAGGATTGGGACCTGCAAGGTCAGGTTTCGGGGGCGATACGGGGGATGCGCAAGGCCCCCGTCATACGGACAGGCACGTCTCGGCCTTCCAGCCGTAGAGCCACTCCAGCGCGTCGTAGAAGCGCTCCGGCGAGCGGCTTTTCCACAGGGAATTGCGCACCAGGCGCTCCACGCCGGATGCGTGGCACAGGCGGCCGAACTCGCGGGTGGACAGCACGACGCGAGCGGTGCGGGTGATGCGGGCGTCCTGATACAGCGCAAAGGCGCGCACCAGATCGCCGTCGCACGCGCGTACGGCGGCACCGAGTGTGACGGCGTCTTCCACAGCCATGCATGCACCCTGCGCGAGGTACTGCAGCAGCGGATGCGCGGCATCGCCGAGCAGCGTGATGCGGCCGTGCGTCCATTGGCCGATAGGCTCGCGGTCTGCCGTGGCCCAGCGCCGCCAGGTCGGCGGCAGGCAGAGCAGGCTGTGCGGACGGGCATCGATGCCCTGGAAGTACGAAAGCACCTCCTCCCTGCTGCCATCGCTGACGCCCCAGGTTTCCTGCTGGCGGCTGTGGAACGTCACCACGAGGTTGTACTGCTCGCCGGCGCGGACCGGGTAATGCACGACGTGGCAGTTCGGCCCAACCCAGAGCACCGGTGCATTCCATTGCATGTCACGCGGAAAATGCTCGGCATCGATAACCGCGCGGTACACCACGTGCCCCGATACGCGCGGTGGATCGCCGACCAGTTGTTCGCGGATGGCGGACTTCACGCCGTCGGCGCCAATCAGGGCGCATCCCTGGTAGCTGTTGCCCTGTTCGTCGAATGCGGTAACGCCGTCCCCTGACTGCCTGACCTCGACGATGCGCGTGGCGGTGACAAACTCAATCCGGTCTGTCTCGCGCACACCCTCGAGCAGCGAATTGTGGACGTCGGCACGGTGCGTGACTGCATACGGATTGCCGAAGCGCTTGCGAAAGGCTTCGCCAACGGGGATATCGGCAACGGCTTTGCCGTCGATCGCATCGATCATCATCATGTGATCGGTGTAGACGGCGTGGCTGCGCGTGCGCTCGCCTACGCCAAGCGCGTCAAAGGCGGCGAAGGCATTGGGGCCGAACTGCACGCCAGCGCCGATTTCGCCGATGGCGCTGGCCTGCTCCAGCACCTTGACATGACAGCCCTCGCGCGAGAGCGCGAGCGCCGCCGCAAGGCCTCCGATGCCGCCACCGACTACGAGCACCGGGGCTGACTGAGTGGTATTACGCATGACACTCCTAGTTTCTCCGGGCGACACTTGCCACGATGATTCGTGACCGATGTCGCCTACAACGACTGCGATGAATGAAAGGGGGCTATTGAACGTCCAGCGCCGCAGGCAACGCGGCGCCCTCCTCCGGCGCGGCGCACACTACTCGCAGCACGACGATCGCGGCGGCGGCGATGGCGGCCGGCACGGCGCTGCACAGGAAGATGGCCTTGATGCTGAAGCCGCTCGCGAGCAAAGCGCCGACGATGAGCGGTCCGCTAACCTGGCCCATGCGGCCAAGCGCCATGGCCCAGCCCACGCCGGTGGCGCGCATCCCGCTCGGGTAGCTCAGCACGGCCAGGCTCAGCAGCCCGGAACTGCCGGCGCCCATGAAGATGCCGCACAGGGTGGCGGCGATCGCAAGCGAAGTCAGCGATTGCGTGGCATAGCCGAGCGACGACACGCTGAGCGCACCGAGCATGAACAGCAGCGGCAGCGTCAGGTATGGACCGAAGCGGTCCACGAGGCGGCCGCCAGCGGCGGTGCCCGCTACGCTGCCGAGATTGATCAAGGCGACCACGAGCGCGGCATCGTGTTCACCGATGCCCTCGCCGCGCAGCAGCGCAGGCGTCCACAGTACGAGCACGATCAACAGCACGAAGCACATGAAGAAGCTGGCCCAGAGCAGCAGCGTGGGAACGAGCCGCCCCCCCGAAAGCAGCCGCCGGAATGGCAAGCCACGCACGCGTTCCTCGGCATCGACATAGGTGACATGGCGATCGGACGCCGACGGGCGGCCAGCCATGCGCGCGACGATGGCGCGCACTGCATCCTGGCCGTCCTTGCGCCGGAGCAGGAACGGCAGCGATTCGGGCAGGCTCGCGATGACCAGCAGCGCAAGGCCCAGCGGCAGCACGCCACCGAGATAGAACAGTGGCGGCCAGCCGTAGTGCGGCACGATGTGCGAACTGACGAGCGCGCCCACGGCACCACCCAGCGGAAAGCCGGCATAGAGCACGCCGGTCATCATGCCGCGCATCGGCCGCGGGGTGTATTCGGCAGACAGCGCGAGCAGGTTCGGAATCGCGCCGCCAAGGCCCAGGCCAGCGAGAAACCGGACCAGTAGCAGCCCCGGCAGCGAGGGCGCGTGCGGCGTGAGCAAGGAGAATGCCGAGAAGATCAGGATTGCCGCCGCCAGCAGCCAGCGGCGGCCAAAACGGTCAGCCAGCGGGCCGAGCAGGAAGGCGCCAACCATGGCGCCCAGCAGGCCCGCGGAAAAGACCTGCCCGAATACCGCAATGGGAATGTCGAGCGAGGAAGACATGGCCTTGGCCGCAAAGCCGATCGCCTGGGTATCGAAGCCATCCATCAGCACGATGAGGAAGCAGACGATAAAGATGCGAAGCCGGTAGGCGCCAAGGGGCCGTGCGTCGATGATCGACGCAATGCTGATAGGGGGCGGGTACATGTGTCTCCTTGGATGCGCGATTTGTTCTGTGGTTGAGTCCTGCTCCGGCCGGCCTTGCCGCGCTGCGGGCCAATCCGGATGACGGAAGTCTCGTTCCTTGCCTATCATTCGGCAATCCAATGATGGGAATGACGGTCATGAACGAGGCGAATGATTTCGATATGAACCTGCTGCGCGTGTTTGATGCGCTGTGGCGGCACGGGCACCTGGGCAGGGCGGCCGAGGAGATTGGCGTGAGCCAGCCGGCCATGTCGCACGCGTTGCAGCGGATGCGCGACCAGCTCGGGGATCCCCTGTTCCTGAAGGTCCGTACGGGCATGCAGCCGTCGCCGCGCGCCGTGGCGCTGGCGCCTGTCGTGCAGGGCGTGTTATCGCAGGTGCGGGAGCACCTGTTGACGGCGCCGCACTTCGAGCCGGCGCAGGCGCGCAGGACCTTTACGCTGGCCCTGTCGGACGTGGGCGAAGCGGCTTTCTTGCCGCGACTGCTAGCGCGGCTTACGAAAGAGGCGCCGCATGTGGACGTGCATACGGTATCGGCACGGCACACGGACATCATGGATCAGCTCGAACGCGGCAGGATCGATTTGGCCATCGGCTACTATCCGGACCTCGGCGGTTCGGACGTGTTCCAACAGCGCCTGTTCCGGCACGGGTTCGTGTGCCTGGCGCGCATGGACCACCCGATTACACAGGGGCGCATAACGGCAGGACAGTTCCGGACGCTGTCTCATGCGGTGATTCAGAGCGAAAGCCGGAGTCAGGAGATCGTCGAGGCATATCTGCGCCAGCACGGCATCGTGCGGCGCGAGCTACTGCGTTCCCCGCACTTCCTCAGCATTCCGCTCGTGATCGCGTCGACCGATCTCGTCGTCACGGTACCGCTGCCGGTAGGCGAGTTGTTCGCGCGCATCGCGGATGTACAGGTCCTGGAGCCGCCGTTTCCGATTCCCGCTTTCGATCTCAAGCAGCACTGGCACCGCTGTCAGCATGACGACCCCGGCAATCGCTGGCTGCGGTCGGTCACGCAGGAACTCTTCGGCGAATCTGCTGGCGCATAGACGCGCAGGACGATCGCTCAGTTCGGTCCACAGCCGACGCCCAGGCGACACATCAGCGACACGTAGCCCGAGAGCTGACGCGCCGCGAGAGAGGCCTGACGCGAATTTGAAGGGATGCATGCAGCGACCTTCTTGGTAGTCATCCCCGACTCGCCACCGCAGCGCGCAAGAGTAGGAATACGCAGGCGCGCCTGATGGCTTTCCCTAGCTGCCGCCGCGGCATGCCGCCGATACACTCAGTCTGCTCATTCGACACGAGCACTTGACTGCAGGGAGGAGGAGGAGAAGCCCGGTAAGAGGATGACGGGGAGGAAGAGGATTGAGTCCGCCGCGCGGACTCGTTTTTTTCTGCGGCACGTGCCTGCCCTGCCTCACCGCGCCGCTGCGCGAAAAAAAGAGGCCCACACGCGTGGGCCTCCCTCGAACCTGCGGACATCGATCGCATCGCATGGAAGCTGACACCCCCCGCTTTCATTTCCATGCTCGCCGTTTGCGCCTGGCCAGGCGTCGTCCACTCTTGCTTTCGCGGTCAATGCGAAGCCGCCGGATCCGGATTCGGGAGAATCTGTGCAGGCATCTGGGCCCGTCGGCCACCGAACCGGATTCGCGGTGCAATTCTCGCGGCGATGCGCGTTCGGTGGAAGAGTAAGTCTACTCAATCGCGCGCCCGCGGGACGAAGGCGGATGCGTCAGGAAAAGCCTGGCGCCAATGTGCCTGCGCCGTGCGCGGCTTCCGCATCCACATCCACATCGGCATCGGCATCGGCATAGCGCAACGCAATCGCGCGGATCTCCTGCTCGGCCCGGACAAATGCATCGACGATGCGCGGATCGAAATGCTGCCCGCGTTGCTCCGTAACCATCTGCATTGCCACATCGTGCGACAGCGCCTTCTTGTAGACGCGTTCGCTGATCAGCGCGTCATAGACATCGGCGATCGCCATGATGCGCGCCGAGAGCGGTATGTCGTCGCCGGACAGGCCATCCGGATAGCCCTTGCCGTTCCATCTCTCATGATGCGACCGGGCTATCTCGCGGGCGATGCGCAGGAAGGAGTCGTCTGCGCCGAAATGCTTCTCGGCCTCGACGATGGCGGCGCAGCCGATGGTGGTGTGCTGCTTCATGATGTCGAACTCTTCCGGTGTCAATCGTCCCGGCTTGCGCAGGATGCGGTCGTCTATGCCGATCTTCCCCACATCATGCAAGGGCGCCGATTTGAAGAGGAGGTCGATGATCTCTGGCGTCAGGCGATCCCGGAATTCCGCCGTGCCTTGCAAGGTCCTGGCGATCGTCTTGACGTAGTGCTGCGTGCGATGGATATGCCCGCCGGTCTCGTTGTCGCGCGCCTCGACCAGCGAGGAGAGCGCGAAGATGGTCGCGTCCTGCGCCAGCGTCAGCGCCTGCGCGCGCCGGTACAGTTCGGCTTGCAGGCTGGAGGCGTGCTCGCGCAGCCGGCGGTTGGCAAGGCGCAGCGAAAGATGGGTCGCCACCCTCGCCCTGAGCACGCGCGGGTTCACCGGCTTGACGATGTAGTCGACGGCACCGGCTTCGAAGCCTCTGGATTCGCCTTCGCTCTCGGGCGATGCGGTCAGCAGGATGACCGGCACGTCCGCGGTCGCCGGGTCCGAGGCGAGGTGGCTGCAAGCCTGGTAGCCGTTCATGCCTGGCATGACCACGTCCAGCAGGACGATGTCGGGCGTGCCGGCGCGGGCGGCCTCCAGCGCGGCCTCGCCGCTGGCGACCGCGCGTATCTCGTACAGGTCCTCCAGCAACGAGGAAATGATGAGGATGTTCTCCGGCGTGTCGTCGACCAGCAGCACGCTCGGCAGGGCGGACTGGGCGGCGGGCGCCGGAAAGCGCTGTGACGTGGCCGATGTGGCCGATGTGGCGGGCAACGAAACGGGCAATGAAGCGGCGTTCATAGGGTCGTCGGTCAACTGCGCTGGTCCGTGGTGGCCACTCTGCGCCAGGCCGCTTCCATCGGCACCGGCGCGAGAGCGAGTTCGAGACATCCGGGGGAAAGGAGGCAAGCACCTCCTGCCGGTCCGGGACATCGGGCCGGCGTTGCCGCGTCCCAATTGTCCGAATCCGCCCCATGTGCGCAAAGAGTAGTTCTACTCAGGCCGCGGCTTCAGGATACCGCCGGCAAGCACCCGCGGATCGAAGCCATCAGCGCGCCATAGTCAGAATCGAACGAGGCAAGCTGCGCGGCGTCGATGCAGTTGCCCTGGATGCCCTTCTCGATTGCTGCGCAACGGCTTGCGAGCCCGCCTGCGCCGATGGTCGCCAGGACGGATTTCAGGCTATGGGCCAGCAGGATGGCTTCCTCGGCCTGGCCCTGGATGGCGCAGGCCTTCAGGCGCCATGCGGCGTCATGGCGTGCGGCGAGCGTGCGCTCCAGCAGGCGCAGGTAAAGCTGCCGCCTGCCCATCACATGGCGCAAACCCGTCTCGACCGAAAGGCCGTCGATCCCGCGCAGCGACTGGATGACGTCTTCGTCCGTCCGGCTGTGACCCGCCCTGACTGCATCTCCCAAGGCCGGCGGCGCGCCCGGGCCGGCGGATAGCCAGCGCCCCAGCATCGTGTCCAGCAGCCTGGGATCCACCGGCTTGGCGATATGGTCGTTCATGCCGCTGCGCAGGCAACGCTCGCGGTCTTCCTGTGTTGCGTTCGCGGTGAATGCCAGGATCGGAATGGCGGCGTACCTGGCATCCGCGCGCAGCAGCCTGGTCACCTCGAAGCCGTCCAGCTTGGGCAGGTGGATGTCCATCAGCACGAGGTCGAACTGCGCCGCGGCCACGGCGGACAATCCGGCCTCGCCGTCCCTGGCCACCACCACGGCGATGCCGGCCGCCTCGAGCAATTCCTTGACGACCTCCTGGTTGATTTCGTTGTCCTCCACCACCAGGACCCGCTTGCCCTGCCATCGCGGGGAAGCTGCCAGCTCGCCGTCCTGCGCGCGGCCGGGGCCATCGGCCTGCCCTGCCGGCATCTCGGCCACGTGCCGGGCGGCACCGCCCTGGCTGCGCGCGGGCTCCGGCGGCTGGGCGCGCGCGTGGCTGCCATGAAGCCTGCTCCATCCCCTGGCGAACGCGGCGGCGCAATTGTCGGCCCCGGCGCCGCGATCCTGGCGCGCGACCAGCATGTCGAGCGAGAACGTACTGCCCATGCCCGGCTCGCTCTCCACGAAGACGGTGCCACCCATCATGGTGGCCAGGCTCTTCGAGATCGCCAGGCCCAGCCCGGCGCCGTCGAAGCGCCGCGCGGTCGTCCCGTCCAGCTGGTGGAAGGGCGTGAAGAGCGACGCAAGCGCGTGCGGCTCGATGCCGAGGCCGGAGTCCTGGACTTCGAACAACAGCCGCACCTCGGCACGGCTAAGGTACCTGGCGCGGACCCTGATGGTCACCCGCCCGTGATCGGTGAACTTGACCGCATTGCCGACAAAGTTGATCAGTATCTGGCCGATGCGCAGCGCGTCGCCCGTCAGATACTCCGGCACGGTGTCCTGTATGTCCACCGTGATCACGATGTTCTTCGACGTCGCCCGCTCCAGGAACAGGCCGGCGACATGCTCGATCGTCTGCGACAGCTCGAACGCGCACGACTGCGGCGTGAGCTTGCCGGCCTCGATCTTGGAGAAATCCAGCACGTCGTTCACCACGCCGAGCAGATGCCTGCCGGAGGTTGCGATCCTGCCGAGATAGTGCTCCAGCCGCCGGCTGTCCCGGGCCCGCTGGGCAAGGTGGGTCATGCCAATGATGCCGTTGAGCGGGGTGCGGATTTCATGGCTCATATTGGCCAGGAACTGCGCCTTCGCCCGCGCGGCGCCTTCGGCCACTTCCCTGGCCGTGTCGAGCTCCTGCGTGCGCTCCCTGATCTTCTGCTCGAGGTTGATCGTCAGCGCCTCCAGCGCGCGCCGGTTCCCCTCCGATTCCGTGATGTCGGTCACCACCGCCCCAATGCCCGCGACCCGGCTGTTGTCCCCCGCCAGCACGGGAAACTTGACCAGGTGATAGATCCGTTCCTCGCCGCGCGCGCGCTTCAGGACATGCACCTGATCCTGTGCCTGCCCGGACGCCAGTACGAGATGATGCGTCGAGCGGATGATTTCCGCGGAGACGGGGTTCGCCACGGCCTCCCAGGCATTCTTGCCGACCAGCGCTTCCGCGTCCGCGCCAATGGCATCGCCATAGGCGCGGTTTGCCATGATGACGGTCCCGTCGGTCGTGGCGCAGGAAAAGCCGACCGGCACATGCTTGCGGAATGCCAGCCATCGCTCGTCGTTTTCGGCGGCGCTGCGCCGGCTGCGCCAGTGCACCGCGGTCAGGGCGACGATCAGGCCGACCGAGATGGTCGTCAGGCCAATGATCGCGCGCCTCGCCAGATCATAGAACTGATAGGCCTCCGCGGCATCCTGCTCGACGATGATGCCCATGTCCAAGCCCGGCAGCCAATGGCCCATGCCGACCACGCTGCGCCCGCGCATGTCGGTGTAGTGGTCAAGCACCGGCGTCGTGGCCCGCCTGTTCTCGAGCAGGTGCGATGCCACGCTCGTCAGCCCGGTGGTGCCATCGCTGCCTAGCGGCCGCTGCTTCGGCTGCACGCGCTGCGGCACGCGCGCCCACAGCCCATAGGGCGCACCCCGCCCGGCTGCCTCGGGGATCCGCACTTCGCCGGCAAGGCGGCTCGGGGACAGCAGGCGGCCCTCGGCATCGATCACGTAGGCGTTACCGGTCTTGCCCCCCCACCCCGAACGCAGGATCTCGAACAGCCTCAGACCCGGGTTCATGCGAAGGCACAGGACGGCAATCAGTTCGCCTTCATCGCGTACCGCGGAGCAGACCAGCTGGAACAGGGTTCCCCGAGGGCGCTCGGTGCCGTTGACATCGATCGGCAAGGGCGCCGGGATCGGCGCCGTGACGCCGAAGCCCGAGGCCATTGCGCGTTCGACCGCAATGCGCGCGGCGGAGGTGGCGACAGGCTCCGATATGTACGAAGTGCTGCTCGCCGCGACAATGATCCGGTCGGGCGAGATCAGGCTATATCCCTCGAAACCGCGGCTTCGGTAGATGGCGGTGATCCAGGCGTCGAACTCGGCTCGCGTGGAGATGTCGCCACGTGCCCGCATGACGTGCTTCGCCAGGTGGATGAGGTACTGCGCCTCGACGATGGTCCGGACCCGGTCCGCGCTGTCTTCCAGCAGGGAATCCGTCATCCTGACAACGGCCTCCATCGAGGAGCGCCGGTACATCGAAGCCTGCTCCCTGACCTCGTCCTGCAGCAGGCCGAGCACGTGGATGCAGAGCAGGATCAGCAGGCCGATGGCAATCGCGGTCGTCACCACGATGGAGCTGGCTTGCCTGCTGAAGACTCTCCGGACCGACTGCAGCGCGCGCGCAAGAACCATCATGGCTTTCTGTGAGGCAAGTGGGCAACTGCGTGGCGGGAACATGGCGCAGCCGGGATGGCGGGCACCGCAGGCGGATCGCGCTGCGGGCAGGCGGCGCAACGGGTTGCGAAGCGCCAGGAAGACGGCGGGCGGATACAAGGTCACCTCGGGCCGTTGCATCGCAATTTGCCGCCGGGCGGCATTTTCGGGGAGATGGACCCCTGTCACAAGAGTAAAAGTACCTAGGCCGCCGAAGCCCCTGCGCGAGGTGGCCTCCGGATCGCCAAAGCGACCTGCAGTGCGCCCGGGCACCGGGCCGGCCGTGCGCGGTGAGTACTAATACTCTTTTCCACCGGCCCCGCAACCGCCATATTTGCCCCCGCACGAGAGCAAGAGGGTGCGCCTCGGCGCAGCCATGCGCGCCGAGGCCGAATGCGAAGCCGGGATAACCGGACGCACGTATGCAGGGATGCAGGGATGCAGAAAACGGGATGCGGAAAACAGTGAGTCAGGGTATCGGCACGGCCAACAACAGGTATTCAGATTGCGGAGCCGACGAGGGAAACCGCGATCGCCACCGCAGGCGTATCGACGAGTGGCTCCTCGCCGTCGCCAAGGGAAACACCTCGTGCGGCTATGACGACTGGCTTCAGCGCACCATCGACGACCAGCACAGAGCCAAGCACCCCCACGGCGACCAGCGGGCAATGTCGCCCATGTCGAAGCTGCTGCGCCAGGGCGACATCGTCTTCCAGCTTGAGCACGGCGCCCGCTATGAGGTCCGGCACGACAAGGAAGGCACCCGGGTATTCGTCTGCATGTTCGATGACGAAACGCCGTATATCGCCTTCGAGGATACGCGCAGTGGCATACGTTTCCCGTGGATCACGGTGCAGGGCGTGTTTCGCCAGAGCGAGCTCAGGACCATCAGGAAGCTCTGACGGCCGTTGCCCCGCGGGGCAACGGCGATGAAGAGCCGCGACGCCACAGGCCCGCGCGGCATACGCCGGCCACCTCGGGCACTGCGTCCGGCGCGCCAGGGGACGCGCCCTAGGCCGCGGCGTGCAGCAGCCTGACCAGTTCGGCAACCGAGCCGATCTCGAGCTTCTCCGTCAGGCGCGCCCTGTGGTTCTCCACGGTGCGCACGCTCAGGCCCATGTCCTCGGATATGGTCCGGCTCGATTTGCCTGCCGCCACCAGTTCGGCTACCTCGCGCTCGCGCCGCGACAGCAGTGCAAGCCTGGCGTGCCGCCTGGCCATCGCGATGCGCGAAGCATGCAGGGATTTGCTGTGTTTCAGCGCTTCCGAGACCACCGCCACCAGGCGTTCGCCGTCGACGGGCTTCTCCAGGAAATCGAAGGCCCCGACCTTCATGGCCTGCACCACCGACGGGATCTCGGCGTGGCCCGAGACAAAAATGATCGGCAAGCTGATGCCGGTCTCCGACAGCCGTCTTTGCACATCGAGGCCACCGATCTCCGGCATGCGCAGATCGCAGATAAGACACTCGCTTGGCCCGGGCCTGTAAGCACCCAGAAAGTCCTGCGCCGACGCAAAGGTGCGAATGCTGAGACCCGGCTTGCGCAGCAACTCCCGGTATAGCCACAGCATCGTCTCGTCGTCGTCCAGGACAAATACCACCTGCTCCTCCCAAACCATCGACGTACTCCGAATCACACAAGAAGACCCATCCTAAGGGGGGAACGATTGGCGGGTAATCCGGGGCGACACGGATTTAGAGGCTATCCTCTAAAAAGCGCCGGGCCTTCGAAGTGACTCGGCCGCACCCCGGACAAGTGCAGCCCGATGCACGACAGCGCCGGCGGTGTCGGTGTCGAAGCAAATCCGCCGCCCCCGGCCGCGCACGCCCGACCTGCCAGGCATTGAGTATTTCCACTCTTGCGCCACGCGCGTGGCTTTCCGATGATCGCAGACGTCCCTTGCCGCCCCAGAGGAGCGCTTGCATGAAAGGCATCGTCAGCGCGCACTATATCCGCCGCCAGCTCGAGCGGCTGGGCATTCCGTGCCTGTCGGACACCGACGAGCCGGGCATGCCGGGCGTGGTTGTCGTCAGCGACCGCCTCCATATCGCCGTCTTCGGCGCGGCCGCGTCCTTCCGCCTTGTCTCGCGCCTACCTGACGGCGCCTTCCTCTTCCACGCCGAAACCGACTCGCTCGATATCCTGCACCAGCAAGTGCTGCACGAACTTTCGTCCGCGAGCCCGCCTTACGGCCCCGCCCGGCATTGAGTGTCCCGGCGCCGGCCACGGCAAGACAGGCCCGCTCGCGTCGGGCATGGCGCCAGGCCTCAACCATCAGCTTGCGCCTGAGCCGGGCCTCGCCACCCGCCATCAGCCGCGTGACGCGGCTTCCCTGCGCCTCGAGCGCCACCCTGATCAGGTGAACCGCACGCACACGGCAGCCAGGCGATACCAGGGCCGCCTCAGTCCGGCACCACCGCGGTGACCTCGATCTCCACCTTGGCGCGGTCCTCGATCAGCGCCGAGACTTCCACCGCGGTCATGGCGGCGTTGAAGCTGCCGATGATCTCGCGGAAAGCCTTGCCGATCTCCGCATAGGCCGCGATGTATGCGCGCTTGTCGGTCACGTACCAGGTCATGCGCACGATGTGCTCGGGCCTGGCGTCGCCGGCCTCCAGCACCTCGACGATGTTCTGCAGCGCCTGGCGTACCTGGCCGGCGAGGTCGTCGGTATGGAAGACGCCATCGGCGTCCCAGCCGATCATGCCGGCCACGAATACCGAACGCCCGCGGGCGGACACGCCGTTGGCATAGCCGCGCGGGCGCGGCCAGCCGGGAGGAAGAAGGACTTGCATATCAATGGCTCCGTTCGTTTGATCATTGCATCCGCCCCGCCGGCCATTGCCGGCAGCGCGGACGGGTTCACCGTGGCTCGTGCAGCTTGAAGCGCTGCAGCTTGCCGGTCTGGGTGCGCGGCAGCCTGTCGGTGAATTCGACGGCGCGCGGGTACTTGTATGGCGCGACGGTCTGCTTGACGAAGTCCTGCAGCGTCCTGACCATCGCCTCGTCGCCGTCCTGCCCGGGGCGCAGCACGACGAAGGCCTTGACGATCTGGCCGCGTTCGTCGTCGGGCACCCCGATCACCGCGCACTCGGCCACCGACGGATGCAGGATCAGCGCGTCCTCCACCTCGGGCGCGGCGATGTTGTAGCCGGAGGAGATGATCATGTCGTCGGTGCGCGCCTGGTAGAAGAAGTAGCCATCGGCATCCATCAGGTAGGCATCGCCCGTGACGTTCCAGCCGTCCTGCACGTAGGAGGCCTGGCGCGCGTCGGCCAGGTAGCGGCAGCCGGTCGGGCCTTGCACGGCAAGGCGGCCCACGGTGCCCGGCGGCACTTCCCTGCCCTGTGCGTCCACCACCCGGGCGCGGTAGCCGGGCACCGGCCTGCCGGTGGCGCCAGGACGCGCATCGGCCTCGTCGTGCGAAATGAAGATGTGCAGCATCTCGGTCGCACCGATGCCGTCGATCAGCTCGATGCCGGTGGCGTCCTTCCACAATGCGCGCGTGGCCGCGGGCAGAACCTCGCCGGCCGATACGCACTTGCGCAGGCGCGTGCGGCGCACCTCGACGCTGCGCGCGGCCAGCGTGCGGTAGGACGTGGGCGCGGTGAACAGCACCGTGGCGCCGAAGTCCTTGATGCCATCGAGCAGTTGCGGCGGGCTGGCCTTCTCGAGCAGCACGGTGGAAGCGCCGACCGACATCGGAAACAAGACCAGTCCGCCCAGCCCGAAGGTGAATGCCAGCGGCGGGCTGCCGATGAATACATCGTCTTCGGTGGCCCGCAGCACGTGACGCGGCCAGCAGGCCCAGATGGCCATGACGTCGCGGTGGTAGTGCATGGTGGCCTTGGGCACGCCGGTGGTGCCCGAGGTAAAGCCGAAGATGCAGGTGTCCTCGGCCGCCGTGTCCACGTTGTCGAAGCGCGGCGAGGCGCGCTCCATGGCGGCCTCGAGGCTGTCGGGCCCGCCATGGTTGAAATGGCGCATCTGACGTAGCGAAGGCGCCTCGAGCGCGGTCAGGCGCAACTCCCCTGCCAGCGCGGCGTCGCACAGCGCGTGCGTGACCTTGCCGATCTCGACGATGGCCTTCAGTTCCTTGGCGCGCAACAGCGGCATGGTAGCCACGGCGATGGCGCCCGCCTTCATCACGGCGAACCAGCAAGCCACCAGCATGGGGTTGTTGGGCGCGCGCAGCAGCACGCGGTTGCCCGGCACCAGGCCCATGTCGCCGACCAGCACATTGGCGATGCGGTTGGCCTTCTCCTGCAGGTCGGCATAGGTCCAGGCAAGCCCGGGCGCGCGGATGCAGACGCGCTCTCCCCGGCCCTGTTCGATATGCCGGTCGAGCAATTCCGTGGCGCAGTTCAGGCGCTGCCCGAACTGCAATTCGGGCAGCGCGAACAGGTATGCCGGCTGCAGTGCGGCCGGCGGCAGGTTGTCGCGGGCAAAGGTATCGACGTGAGCGCTTTCGGCCATGCCGCTGTCTCCTGGGGTGCTATGTGAATGGCCTTGCGCCAGCCTCTGTGGTCAGTTCGCGGCGACGGCTTTCTCGCGCGCGAAGATGGCCTCCATCTGGCCCTTGGCCGAACGGTATTGCTGCGGCCAGGCGACCGGCGTGTAGCCGATCTTCGCTGCCTCGGTCAGCGTCCAGGCCGGGTTGGCCAGGTGCGGACGGGCCACCGCGCACAGGTCGGCGCGGCCGGCGGCGAGGATGCTGTTGGCATGGTCGGCTTCGCTGATGGCGCCCACCGCAATGGTCGGGATGCCGGCTTCCTGGCGGATGCGGTCGGCGAACGGCGTCTGGAACATGCGCCCGTAGACCGGCTTCTCCTTCTTGCTGACCTGGCCCGACGAGCAGTCGATCATGTCGGCGCCAGCCGCCTTGAAGGCCCTGGCGATCTCGACCGCGTCGTCGGGCGTGATGCCGCCTTCGACCCAGTCATGCGCGGAAATACGCACCGACATCGGCTTGTTCGCGGGCCATGCGGCGCGGACCGCCGCGAATACTTCCAGCGGGTAGCGCAGGCGGTTGGCCAGGCCGCCGCCGTATTCGTCGGTGCGATGATTGGTCAGCGGCGAGATAAAGCTCGACAGCAGGTAGCCGTGCGCGCAATGCAGCTCGAGCCAGTCCACGCCGATCTCCGCCGCGGCCCTGGCGGCGTTGACGAACCCGGCCCTGACCTCGTTCATGTCGTGCCGGGTCATTTCGCGCGCGGTCTGGCTCACGCCTGCCAGGTACTGCTGCGGCGAGGCGGAGATGACCGGCCAGTTGCCGGATGCCAGCGGCTGGTCGATGCCCTCCCAGGCCAGGCGGGTCGATGCCTTGGCACCGGCGTGCCCGATCTGCATGGCGAACTTCGCATCCGTGTTGGCGTGGATCCAGTCCACGATGCGCTGCCACGCGGCCTGGTGTTCCGGCTCGTACATGCCGGGGCATCCCGGCGTGATGCGGCCTTCGGCGCTGACGCAGGTCATCTCGGCGAACACCAGTCCGGCGCCGCCCATGGCCCGCGCGCCGAGATGCACCAGGTGATAGTCGCCGGGCACGCCGTCGACCGCCGAGTACTGCGCCATCGGCGAGACCACGATGCGGTTCTTGAGCGTGACGCCGCGCACGGTGTATGGCGTGAACATCGGCGGCGGCGGCACCGCGTCGTGCGCGGCCGGCACGCCGGCGCGCTGCGCGAGCCAGCGCTCGTAGCCTTCGAGCCACTGCTTGTCGCGCAGGCGCAGGTTCTCGTGGCTGATGCGCTGGCTGCGCGTGAGCATGGAATACATGAACTGCGGCGCCTCGAACTGGTCGCAATAGCGTTCGCCGCAGACCTCGAACCACTCCATGGCGTTCCACGCCGCGTTCTGCAGGCGCAGCGTCTCGATGCGTCGCGCCTCCTGGTAGCGCGTGAGCACTTGCTCGATGTGCTCGGGGCTGTCGCCCAGCAGCTGGAACTGGCGGGTCAGCTCGATCGCATCCTCGATGGCGAGCTTGGTGCCCGAGCCGATGGCGAAGTGCGCGGTGTGCACGGCGTCGCCCATCAGCACCACGTGGCTGCCCTGTGCGTTGCGCAGCCACCACTGTTCGCACACCACGCGCTGGAAATTCAGCCAGGCCGAGCCGCGCAGGTGACGCGCGTTGGTCATCAGCTTCGCGCCTTGCAGGTTGTTGGCGAACAGCGTCTCGCAGAAGGCGATCGACTGGTCCTGGTCGGCCTTGTCCAGGCCGTGCGCCAGCCAGACATGCTCGGGGCATTCGACGATGAAGGTGGTGGTCTTGTCGTCGAACTTGTAGACATGGGCCTGGAACCAGCCGTGCTCGGTCTTCTCGAACAGGAAGGTGAAGGCATCGTAGAGCTTGTGCGTGCCCAGCCAGATATAGCGGTTGGGGCGCACCGCCACGTCGGGCCTGAAGACCGCGGCGTGCTTCTCGCGGATCCGGGAATTGATGCCGTCGCTGGCGATGACGAGGTCGGCGTCGGCATAGTCGGCATCGGAAGCCGCTTCCGTCTCGAACACCAGCTCGACGCCCAACTGCTCGCAACGCGCCTGCAGGATATTGAGCAGCTTCTTGCGGCCGATGCCCACGAAGCCGTGGCCGCCGGAGCGGATCACCTCGCCCTTGAACTCCAGCTCGATGTCGTCCCAGTGATTGAAGGCCTGCTGGATCGCGCCGGCCGTGACCGGATCCCAGCGGCGCATGTTCTCCATGGTGGCATCCGAGAACACCACGCCCCAGCCGAACGTGTCATAGGGCTTGTTGCGTTCCACCACGACGATGTCGTGCCGCGGATTCTGCTGCTTCATGAGCAGCGCGAAGTACAGGCCGGCGGGGCCGCCACCGATGCAAACGATCTTCATGACCAGGTCTCCTCGAGCTTCCGCTCCTTCGTCCATCCGTTCTTGCGGGGCGCGTATTTAATTTAGGCTTAGATAGTTTAAATGTCAACTAATTAAGCGGATGGAGTCCGCGAGGAAGAACGAGGGGGGGTCAGACATTGCGGCTACGCGCGCCTTTGCGCGCGCGAAAAATGCCTGATCAGCCGCAGCCCTGCGCTAACCGGCGGCAGGCCCTGGCGATGTTTGCCGCCAGGGCGGCGGCATCGCTCTCACTCCGGCTGCGCATGCTCGAATGCTTGCCGCAACTGGCCCGCCAGCCGCATGAGATGCGGCTTGAGTTCACGGCTGGCCGCCGCCACGCCGGCGCGCGTGGAGGTGCTGACGTTGAGTACATGGAGGGGATAGTGGCCGAGCTGCATGGGCGTGGACAGGGCCACCACCTCGGGCTGCCAGCTGGCGGCGCACCAGCCGTGCCGCTGCACATGCTCGATGGCCTGCAGGATCTGCGCCTCCAGCTCCGGCCAGTGCGCGGGGAAGCGATGGCGGAACTGCTGCATCAATGCGCCGCGCTCTTCCGCTGGCGTGGCCGCCAGCCACGCGCGGCCCAGCGAGGTCAGCGGCATCGGCACGCGCTGCCCTGTCACCACGTTGCGCAGCGACGCCTTGCGGCTGTAGCGGATCGACTCCAGGTAGACCATCTCGTCCTGGTCCGCCATCGCCAGCCCGACGTTGATGTGCTCTGCCTGCGCCAGTTCGCGCATCAGCGGAGCGGCCAGTTGCAGCACCGTCGATCCGGTGCGCATGGCATGCGCCAGGCTCAGCACCGGCACGCCCAGGCGGTAGGCACGCAGGTCGGGATCGTATTGCAGGAAACCGGTGTCGACCAGGCTTTGCGTCAGGCGGCTGACGGTCGAGCGGGCCAGGCCGGTGCGCTCGGCCAGTTCGCCGTTGCCGAGCACCTCGGAGCCGGGCCGGAACGCACGCAGCAGCGCGATGCCGCGCTCCAGCGAGCGGTTGGCGAGCTGGTTGGCCGGCCGGCCGCGCGCGCGGCTGTTTGCATCCTCCGAATCCACGGCGCTCTCCGATGGCATGGGCGCGCCTGCGGCGGCGCTTGAGGCGCGGCATTTCCGTCCAGCGGAAATGC
>NZ_JBFTLQ010000120.1:0-17326 GCF_056396525.1 Cupriavidus sp. 05T41 | reverse complement strand
GGCCCATACGCTCCCCTACCGACGCTTCGCCTACCACCTCGCGGTGGCCTGCGCACGGCTCGGGGCCGATGTGGCTCGCTATTCCTTCATCGTAGTGGACTTGCACCACCAACTCCTTGCCGGTCTCCCGGCGCACTCAGTATATAAATTTCCTGGCATCTGTGGCTCCCCTGCCCAAGTGCTGGGCGACCACCAGGCCTGCGGCAGTTGGATGGACCTCAGCGCCTTCCATGGCTCTCGCCATGGTGCCCTGCTGCGCAAACAACGGCGTGTCCAGGCTTGTGTAGGACGCCGGATCGGTGCAAAGCGGCCCCATGGCACGTTGCCTGAACTTCCAACCAAGCTCCTTTCGCGTGTTCATAATCTCGTGGAGCCGAGCCGACCTCGCAACTCGTCGAGCCAGCCTCGCCCTCAGTGACAGCCAAAACACAACCCGCCACTTCCGTGCTGCTCGCGACGGTATAACGCGCTTTCATCTCACACGTGGCACATAGGTGGGCCGTGCATGGCACGTATATTCCACTTAGGTCCCACGTTGCTGCCACGAAAGTAGATCGTTGCCTGGAGCGGCCTGCTGGGAAGATGGTGCGGTTGCCAAACGCAACGTGCCGGAATCGGCGAGTCCGCCGTTTCCAGGTTGCATCTATCCGCCCGCGTTGGGCTGCTCTCAGACGCGGTTGCCGAGGAGGAAGGCTCATCTGCCGCGTGTGGTGTGTTTATCTGCAAGCGGAAACATGAGTTGGGCGATCGGACGCTTGGTAAGGCGTGATCCATGGTGTCACTCACGTCCTTTTCTTCATTCCCGTGGGTTGCTGGAAGCGCGTTGGTAGGCTCCGAGCGGATCGACGACATGCCGTACCGAGTGATCGCGGCGACCTGGCGGCTGGTTGCCTCATCGCTACGACGCTCGCGTTCCGAGCGATCGGGCGCTTCAGTTAATCCTGCATACGCGCTTAAAGACCCCTTGCCGCGTCAGGGCGGGCTCAAATCTCGCATCGCGGATGCGAACCCTCTGGCGGACCAACGCCCCCGCCAGAGGGTTCGCCGCCATTGTCTAAGGTGAGGTGGAAATCCCAGCAAACGTCGGAAGCGGGAGAGCCATTCGGCGCTTGTCGTAAGTCGCTCCCTGATCGCTCGCTCCGTTGGCATGCCACACGGACGGTTCAGAACACGTCGGGTTTTGAGAGGCTGCGGCGCGGCTGGGCGATCTTTCCGACTGATGCTGCTCTGAGCGCGACTTGCAAACTCTCCGAAATTGGGACGCTCACTGTGGCTCACCGCCCTCCTCAAGTTGGACGGTTCCATCGGACTTGCCGAGAATCCATTCCAATCCGGACGGTGCCTCGTGTCGCGTGTCGTACTGGCTACCCTTCACAATTGGAGGGGCCGGTCGGCGCCATCCCGAATTGGCTTTGCCCGCGTGCCGTGCCAGAGAGCGCCCCAGCCGCGGAAGGTCGGTGCGCCGCGCCACGACTGATTGGCTCGTAAGGGAGCTTCGCGAGCATCTTCAGGTAGGCGGTGGCGTGCGGTTCGGGACTGTCCCCACCTGGGACCGTTTCCTGAACGGATTGGTTGGCTGCGGAGAATTAGTGAGCGTCACGGCAGCCGTGTCATCCAGGCCAAGTGGTGGCGTGAAGTTGGGGACTTGTTCAAACGCGAGAGGTCCGCAACGGCGATTCGGGAACGCGCCTAACCTTGGAAGGTCGATGGCCGGCGTGGGCGGCGGCCTGGATGGATTTCACGGAGACCACTTCATCGTCGGATAGGTGGCGGCATTGCCGGCCCGAACCGTCCCGACTTGGGAAGGTCCGAGTTGCCCAACGGGCAACAGCTTGCTGAAGGGCGCGATCGGCTTCAGAGAGTCTACGTGTTTCCGTGAACCGTACAATCCTGGCCTGCGGGCGGCATGAAGCTCGGGGCTTGTCCTAGGTTGAGAAGGCCCCCCAGAGCGCGCCGACGGTCGTTCCGACTCCGGTGGGCTTCAGGCGGGGTTACCTGTCGGGAATTCGCGGAAGCCGTGTATGCAGCGGCATGGCGGCGTGGAAGCGTCCCAACTTGGGACGCTTCCCGACTTGGGGCAACTTAATGCAGGGATTGATCGGCTTCGGAAAGTCCGTGAGCTTCGCATCGGCCGTTCCATCCTAGCCAGGAGGTGGCATGAAGGTCCGGACTTGTCCCAAGTCGGGGAGGACCGCAGAGCGCGCCCGCGGCTCCCCCAACTTCGAATGGTTTCTGGCCACGATGAGCTGCCTGGCTGCGATCGACTAAGGCTGTGTCATCGTGCGATAGGCAACTGCATGCCCGATCGGTACCGTCCCGACTTGGGATGGCCGGCGGGGCAGGGCCCGAATGCCGCAATTTCCCATGATGGCCGACGAGAATCACTCGTGCTGGGATTAATGAGGGCTCACCGAGCCGCTTCCTAACGGTGGCGTGTGGATCAGGACCGTCCCAACTTGGGGCGGTCCCCCACTTGTCAGCCGTCCCATCCTGGCCGGGAGACGGAATGAAGTTCGGGAGTTCTCCCAAGCTGGGAAGACCCGCAGCGCCCCGGTCGCCTCCAACGTCGGATGGCTTTTGGGCTGGGATCGAACGCCCGGGCGGGATTCAGCGAAGGCGACTCATCGTAGGCTACGCACTAGCGATTGCGGCCCGTCCCAACTTGGGACGGGCCGCAGGGGGCGGCCTTGAAGCCGGAACTTCACACGGCGGGTCGGCTGGCATCAATCACGCTGGGGACGATGCGCTTCGCCGAGACCGATTCTCCCAGGGTGGCACGCGACGCTGGACCGTCCCAAGTTGGGGCGGTCCTCGACTTGTCGGCCGCCCAATCTGGCGGCGAGATCGCATGAAATTCGGGGGTTGTTCCGAGTTGGAAAGGCCTGCAAAGCGCGTCGGTCGCCGCCAACCTCGGATAGCTTTTTGGCTGGGATCAAACGCCCAGGCGGGATTCGTGGAAGGTGACTCATCGTAGGCCACGCACTAGCGATTGCGGCCCGTGACCGTCCCAACTTGGGACGGTTCGCAGGGGGCGGCATCGAAGCCAGAACTTCACACGGCGGACCGGCTGGCTTCACTCACGCCAGGGAAGATGCGCTTCGCCGAGATCGCCTCTCTTGGCGGTGGCACGCGACTCTGGACGTCCCAACTTGGGACGGTCCTCGACTTGTCGGCCGCCCAGTCTGGCGAGAGATCGCATGAAATTCGGGAGTTGTTCCAAGTTGGAAAGGCCTGCAAAGCGCGTCGGTCACCTCCACCTTCGGATGGCTTCTGGCCGGGCTTAGCGCCTGGGCGGGATTCAGGGAAGCCGCGCATCGCAGGATGCACAGCATTTGCGGTTGCGCACCTTCCCAACTTGGGACGGTGCGCTAGGCGCGGCCTAAATGCCGCAACTCTGCCCGGTTGGGATCACTCACGCCGGGAACAGTGAGGTTCACCGAAACCGCTTCTCTAATCGGTAGCCTGCGGCTCTGGACCGTCCCAACTTGGGACGGTCCAGAGCCGCATCAGCCGTCCCGTTGCCCAGAAGATGGCATGAAGTTCGCGAGTTCTCCCAGGTTGGGAACCAGAGCGCCGGCCATCTCCAACTTTGGATGATTTCTGAGTAGGGTCTGAGGCTTAGGCGCGAGTCACAGACCGACTTATCGCAGGCTGCGCAGTAGCAATTGCGGCCTGGAACCGTCCCAACTTGGGACGGTCCACAGGGGGCGGCCTCGACGTCGGAACTTCACTCGGCGGGCCGGCTGGAGCCACACGCTGGGGACGATGCGCTTCGCCAAGGCCGCTTCTCCTAGCGATGGCACGCGACGCGGGACCGTCCCAACTTGGGACGGTCCTCGACTTGTCGGCCGCCCAATTTGGCGGAGAGATCGCATGAAATTCGGGAGTCGTTCCACGTTGGAAAGATCTGCAAAGCGCCCCGGTCGCCACCAATCGGATGTTTTTGGGCTGGGATCGAACGCCCGGGCGAGATTCGTGGAAGGCGAGTCATCGTAGGCCACGCAGTAGCAATTGCAGCCCGGAACCGTCCCAACTTGGGAAGGTGTCCACGGGGCACCGATAGCATCCAAGCGAACTCCCGTGAACCGTTCGAAGTCGGGCAATCCACTACCTTCGGATAGGCGGTCGCTTAGAGTTTCGGGACTGGCCCACTGTGAGTGGAGGCGCCGGGCGCGCATAGAAATGTTCCGGTCCCGGGGGCGCCCGGCCGACTTTCCCAAGTTTGCGCGTTGCCGAATTCGGCTGGCGCACGACGATTCCAAAGGATGAGCCGGTTCCCCCGACGCTCGTTGGCTTTCCCGAACTGATAGGCACGTCCTCGATTTGGATAGCCGATGACCTACCACGCAGACAATCCGCTCTTAGGAATTGGCAGTCGCACTGGGAAGGTCGGTTGGCGCGGGCCTTGTCCGCACCACGGAAAAACAGAGGGCATCCGTTTCCGGTACAAGCTGACGGGCAAAAAAAAGCCCGCGCAATGCGGGCCAGAGACTTGTACAGGGTGCAACTATTTGGGCTGGTGGTGGAACGTTTCGCTAAGGATCTGCCGAATCTGGGTCTCCAGGGCAGCCGTCAGTACTCCGGCCCTGATCTTCACTGTGAAGCCGTTGACGTCCTTCGTAATCGAACCTGCCTGGTCCTTGCCGGAAAAAAACTTGTCAATGCTGCGCTCACTCGCGGAGCTTGGAACTGAAGATTGCCGGGTCGCAAGCGCTTTAATGGCACCGGCAGCTTTACCTTGCTCCATCTTTCCCGAAGCTACGAGCGGCCAAATCGCTTTAGCAGCATCGTTGCCCGCTTCGCCATACTTCCGAATTGTTGTGACGATGGCTTCGGCCGCGCTTCCACCCAGCAGCCGCGGCTGAAGATCGAGATCGCTCAGTACAAAATCTGGTAACTGCGCAAAGCTAAGGAATCGATAGAGGCCACTCTTGGAAAGCCCAAGCGCCTCCGCGAGTCGAACTCGCGAGGGAAATTCCTTCTCCGTCTGCCGGATAGACAGCGCGACTTCGTAATCGGATAGGTCGTCCCGGCTGATGTTCTCGACCATGGCCAGCACCGCCATATCGGCATCGGAGCACTCCACGACGACTGCCTTGACGGTATCAAGACCAAGCATCTTATGGGCGCGCCATCGGCGCTCACCCGCGACAATTTGGTAGCCGCTTTCAGCCCGGCGTGCCACGATGGGCTGCATTAAGCCGACTTCGCGAATCGACTCTGCAAGCTCTGACAGCTTGACTTCATTGAACACGCGTCGAGGCTGCCATGGGTTCGGCACGAGGTCGGCAATAGCGAGCTGAGACGCGACGCCCTTTGCTTCCAACTCCTGGACACGGAGTTGCGCAACGGCCAGTGCACCAGTCAGGCCAGGCGCCGTCTGGGTTCGATCGGTGCGCTTGACCTCGTCTTGATTAATCGCCGAGGTCTTCCGAATGCCCGCCGTCTTGGCCAGCAGCTGCTCTCGCATATTGCTCATTGCGCGTTCCTCCACTTTTCAGCATAGATATCATCCAACCACCGGCAGTAGTCAAAGATAGGTTGGCGCACTCGCTGCAGCGACTTCGCAGCACTATGCGTGCTGCTCACGTCAAAGACGGTCGAGAATGCCAGCGCGCCGGTGCTCATGACGGAACTCGCTGGCACTTCAATCGAATGCAGCCAGCTCTCATATGCGCTCTGCGCCCAAGCACGCACGATGGGCGCAGATGAGGTGCGCCCATAGTCGACCTTTGATAGCAGCAATGAAACGAAGTCGTACTTCTTGTCGGCTTCATATTTAATGAAGCTCTTCGACACGTCCGAAAACAGGCGCCAGAAGGACAACGAGCTGATGAAATCGAGGTTCTCAGGAACCATCGGCATGACCATCGCGTCTGCAGCGAGCAAAGCGTTCAGGTTAAGGTAGGAAAGCGAGGGAGACGTATCCATGAGGATATAGTCGTAGTGCTTGCGCAAAGGCTCCAACCCTTCCCTCAGCACCGTCCAGAAGCGGAAGCCAGCCTTGATTTTCTGCATCGCGGGCAGATGGAACTCAGCCCCGATAAGTTCTGTGTGCGCGGGAATCAAATCCAGGCCATCCCAATAGGTCGACTGAATGCTTCCCAGCAGTCCCCCCTCGATTTGCTGGTCATAGATGTAGGGCAGCACCGTGTCATCCGGCGAGACATCCTTCTCGGCATACAAACCGCACAGCTCCGAAAGCGAGGCTTGCGGATCGAGGTCGACAACCAGAACTTTTCGGCCGCGCAGGGTCAGCCCTTGCGCAAGACACATGGTCGTGGTGGTTTTTGCGGACCCGCCCTTGAGCTGGGCAGTGATGATGATTTTTCCCTCAGGCTCCCTCGTGCCAGTGACGAGCGGTGTCTGATAGATGTCGGAGACCTTCTGCACCCAGATACGCGCCTCTTCCAGCGTGAAGGTCCTGGTACGCCCAGTACCCGCAGCCTTCCCTGGCGGGAGGTCGCCATCCCCCTTAGTCGCAAGATACTGCACTTGCGAGTGCGAGATGTTGCACAAATCTGCAATCTCCCCCGTCTTGAAAATTGGTGCGGCTTTCCGCGGCCGCGGTGCGAGAATCGTCTCGCGAAGTTCATGGGTAAAAATGGTGACCTTTTCCGCGAACTGGGATATCTGCTCAAGCGGTACAGTTCGGTCGACTGCTGGAAGTTGGCTTGTTTTCACCATTCTGAGGTTTATCCGAAGTATTCAATAAAGCTCAGAATACCTGAAATGTTTAAGGAACGGCGCATAAATCGCTGATTTGTAATGGAATCTTCCGTGAGGACAACCATTTTGCCTAAATTTTAGGCAATTTCAGCCGCCTAGATATTCACAAAACAAATCTAGGGCATCCGTCCGTCGTACACACCCAGACCCGGATCAGCACAAATGACCTCACCTTCTATGGCGCCTCGCGCCGAAAGCGCCTGCCAAGGTGAGGTCATTTGTGCCGTTCGGCAGAACCGTCTAAGTGTGTTTTGGGTGAACAGGCACAATGGACCTCACCTTCGCTTCGGTCCAACTCAATGCCTGGCAAGACAGAGGAGGGCCCCCTTCGGCCCTCAGCACAATCGACCTCACCTTCGGTCGACTTGAAGACGGAACTCCTGAGGGAAAAGTAGTGACCGAGGCAGTTACCTGTGTCCCAGGTCATGCCCGCGGATACCGTATCGTCATGCGCGTCCTCGCCTCCTCCACACAGCATCTCAAACGGGCACATATCGGAGCTATCAATGCACAATAGACCTCACCATTCACTGCCCCCTGAGACGCGCTTAGACGGTGAGGTTCATTGTGCAAATAGAACCGCTATGGAAGCGACACAAAGAACCTCACCTTCCGTGGTTCACAAAGAACCTCACCATGGCGTTGAGGGTGGCATAGCTCATTGAGGCGATTGGCGCACCTTGATCCAAACGACCCCTCTCGGGGAGGCTTCGTGGCATTGGACGGGTGCTTCTTAGATCATTTCAACGCTCGGCCCAAGTAGTTGGGACACGATGGCAGTGGCCACGCTGCGCCCGCACATCGATCAGAGGGCCGATGCCCTGCGATCATTTCTTGTTTCTGGAGTAGGTCTATGTTGGTTTGTTTTTTTTTGAAGTAAACCACCCAACCAACAAACAGAGGATCACGAACTCCTTTTTGATCAAGGACTTAACCTTAGAAAGGTGAAGTTTTCTGTGCCAAAGGTGAGGTTCAGTGTGTCGCCATGGTGCGGTTTACTGTGCGGGCACGGTGAGGTCTGTTCCACGACAAGGTGAGGTTGCTTGTGCTGGCACCTCGATGGTGAGAAGTATTGTGCGCCACCTGTGCACAAGTCCATTTTGCTCAGGCTGGTCAACGCCTGAACCGTAGTGGTGACGAGTCTGGGTGAGGTTCGTTGTGCATCAGGTGAGGTTCATTGTGCGCAGAGTTCCGCCACGCTGATTCCGAGCGCAGAAGGACAACGGGATGGTGAGGTTTGTTGTGTTGACAGGACCTCACCATCACATGCTAGAGTCCGTCGAGCACCAAACGAGCGAGAAGACCAGTATGGCGACGGACAATCCGGTGGAGGTCAATGCGAGGACGACACCTCGCCAAATGGCACTGGCATTGTTCGAGGACATGTTCGACCTCGGGATGCCTATCAACGAGGCAAACCGTGAAATCGGCTATCAGCGAAACAATTTCTTCACGGAAATTGTCAACATGGGGCTGGCGGCGCGACGGTTCCTGGACGCCGCGTATTTCATCGTTGCACAAGAGCCGGAAATTCGTGACCAGTACGATGTCGAGCTGAACTACTTCAAGTGGTTGATGCGCTATGACAGTCGCAACCTGAAACATCTACGTACCGTCGCCGATGAAGCCCAGAACGCCAAAGTTCGGGTAACGAATACACCGTCGGGCCAGGAGCCTGATGAGGACGATATCTGGATCCAGGTCCAGCTCATCGGCATGGTAGCGATGCACCGTGGCCGCATCCGCTTCGATGTGCATCACAGCTTGATCCCACACATTCGAGATCCCCGCAAGTCTCACTGGCTGAGCCTTCGTATATCAACGGCTTTTACCAGGAGTCTCGCACGGGCCATCTATGACAAAGTCCTGCCAAGCGTGCCTGGCGGACGTACAGACTGGATCAAGCTCGATGAGATGCGGACCTGGCCTGGCAAGATGGGCGCGAATGCAACCATCTTCAAATACTTCAAGCGCGATTGGCTGGAGCCGGCGGTCCGCGAAATCAATGAGATCTCGGATATCGAGCTCTCCTATGAGACCAAGACCGAGTCCACGTCATCGAAGAAGGTCGACCGGATTCGCTTCATTCTGAAACGCAAGGACACGGCCGACGCTGTCATGGCGAGTCTATCGGACGCCAGCCAGATCTATAAGATCCTGAAGGAAGAGTTCAACCTCTCAACACGGCAATTCAGCGAGATCTCCGAGAACCGCGAGACATGGAGCGATGATCGCATCCTGCAGGCGATCGAGTACACGCGGTTCAAGCTCAATCGCGGTCAGGTGAAGAAGAGTCCCGCTGGTTATTTGATGAAAGCGCTGCGCGACAACTGGCGGATGTCGGACGCCGAGCGGACGATGGTTCAGGTTCAGACTGATCTGCTCGTGGAGAAAGAACAAAAAGAAGCAGTGAAGATTGCTGTCAAGACAAGCGTGGAGCGCAGTGTTGCCTCACGTGAAGTCGAGACCCGCACGCGCATGAACGAAGAATCGCAACAGGGACGCGAACACTTCGGGGCATTGGATACCAAAGCGCGATTGGAGTTTGTCCGCGCATGGCTGGCTTCGCGTGAGGGCAAGCTTGTGTTGAGACGGATGAAGTTGGAGCCCTCATCCGTGTCCGAAGAAATCATCCTGGCCAACTCAGAGCTGGCATGGTACTTGGGCCAATTCGTTTTCGGTCGCCAAGCATCCTCGCACGCTTGAGCGCGCAATTCGTCCCAGCCAGAACCGATTTCTTGAGTGCGCACCACCCTGCGCGACGCGCAAGGTCTCCTTCAGAGCGGCCTTGGCCCTGCGCAAGCCGAGCAGCGCCGCTGACAGGACAGGTTTGGGAGCGGTGATGGCGAAGGTTCGGTTGATGCGACGGTCCGAGTCGATTTCGTGTTCCTGCGCGGCGCTAAGGCAGCATAGAGCGTGCAGGTTGTCGCTGAGGATTTTGGCGCCGAAGTCCTGCCTAGCGGCCAACTGTGACAGGCCGGATAGATGTTCGGGTGCCATGCGGTGCTTGAGGCGCCAGCGTTGATGGTTGAGATCGCGGAAGGTGGGCGCCGGATAGCGCTGCATGTCGAGCAGATTGGTGATGAGCACGCGTACCTTGCCGGCGGGCGAGATCTGCCGGATCAGCCGAACGGTCTGCCGGGTAGCCGCACACTCATAGTCGCGCGCGTCGACGCGGGCAGGAGCCCGTAGCTGTGCGTCGGAGGGGGCAGCCAGGTGCGACGCGCGACCGCCGAGCCCGCCAGTCCTACGCGTAGGACTGGAAATCCCGGAAAGGCGCCGATTTTTGGTGCGCTTTCGGGCTATCGGAGCTTTCCCAATGGGACTCCGGTCGGAATGGTTGGTCGATGCCTGAGACAGGCGGGGGAAATCGCTTGCTCAAACGGCACCCCGGCCGAGCCTGGCCGAGTCAGAGGGTCTTTTCAGCATGGCGAACCGCGAGAGGGAGTCGGGATGAGCTGCCCGAAGCGGGAGGCTGCTGACGCGGCGGCGCACTCTCGCGCTGCAGTGCGCCCCGCTGTCCTTGTACCTGGCTGCCGGGCTGCTGGCCTTGCGACTAACGCGACGGCTGTTGGCCGTAGCCATCATTGTCACTGGCACCGCCACCCTGGCGGTTGCCAAGCATCTGCATCTGATCGGCAACGATCTCGGTGCTGTACTTTTACACACCGGACCGGTCTGTCCATTTGCGGGTGCAAATGCGACCCTCGATATAGACCGAAGACCCCTTCTTCAGGTACTCGCCCGCAATCTCCGCGAGCTTGCCGAAGAACGAGATGCGATGCCACTCGGTGGCTTCCTTCATCTCGCCACTAGTCTTGTCCTTGTAGCGATCGGTGGTAGCCAGACGAATGTTCGTCACCGCGTCGCCACTTGGTAGATAGCCCGCTTCAGGGTCGGCCCCGAGATTGTCGTTATTGTCGGGAAATCCCATTATCTTTTTCCCTCAGAGGAAGACCTTGGAATCCTTGTCCAATCTCCTTCGCTCTCCCGTCCGCTTGTTCTTCACGCTGATGGTCATCTATGTGGCGTCCCATTCAGTAGTCTGTGGCGTCTTCATGGCGATCGGTCGGGCGATTATTCGATGCTCAGCAGAGCAAGGAATCCTTGAGGCGCCAACGCGCTTACGTGATGCCCATGCACCAAGTAAGAGCGCCGCCGAAAGGAAGGTGAGACACCTGCGGACCAAGTGTGGCCAGGCCCGAATCGGTGCGTCTAAGACGCACGCGTGCCCATCAAGTTAAACCTATTTCAACGGCGGCGCACCGCCACGAATAGAGTCAGTGCGCATTCCCACAGGGCCCAGCAGATGCCAAATGCCAGCAGAAACTTGAAAAAGCGGAAGAGTTCGTATTCCGTCATGGTGTATGTCGACCTATCTTGGTTCGTTGCGGTTGGTTCTACTGTACCCGCCCCCTTCGGGAGTCAAGGGGGTCGGGACCCACTCCTATTCGTGCATTGTTCGCGCAACCGTGTGGACGTAGGTTAGATGGTCGCGCATAGCGTTCTGGCAGATGCCTCTAGTTGCTCGCCTTTCTGTCTCCGGAGGCGGGTCGCCGCCTACTCGGGCTCGGCGTATGGGCCGTGCGGGTGGTTGCGACTCGGGATGTTGGCTTCTTCGAAGAAGTCTTGGGTGTCACCTTCTTCGGTGTCGTCTTTGGTGCCGTCTTCATTCTGGCCGTCGTTGGTTCCGCCGGTCGCGGTGAGAGGGCAGGCTCAGGGCCACGCAGGCCGATGCCCGCCTCAACCGCTCTCTCGGCCAGCATCTTCAGCACGAAGACGCGGTCCTTCGCCGTGGGAATCTCATTGAGGTAGGCCAGCAAGCGGGGCGTCGTGTATTGGGTCAATGTGATCTGCATTTGGAGGCTTTGCATACGTGATCGCTAATGTGTTGTTGGCTTCATCCAAATCTGGCCATCGCATCGTTCAGCGCGCCAACGTCCAGAATGGTGAAGGCATCCGTCGTATCCACTGACGACGCACCACCTTGCGGCGCCGCGATGGACGGGCTAGTCGGGACTGGCATGAGCGGAGAGTTCGTTTCTAGCCTGTGTTCCCTGATATCGACATTGCTATCTGTTGGGATGGCGCCCCCCGCTGGGAGGGGCGTCCTGGTCGGCGCGTTTTCAGGTGCTGGTAGCAATCCCACGGGACCCGCGCCGCCAAGCGCCCTCAACCCGTGCTGCGCGAGCAGTCGAAATACAAAGGCACGCTCGCGAGCGCCGGGTATCTTTCGCAGATAGGCCAACAGGTCGGGTGCAGCTTCGGGGGACAGCGTGATCGTTATCTGCAGCTTGTCCATGTCCTGCCGGCTCAGGAAGACTTCGACACATGGCGTGCAGAGCCGATCGTATGGAAGCCCCGAACATTGGCAAAGCAGGGCGCATCCATTACATGAATGTCGTTGTGCGGAAACGCCGCTTGAATCGTTGGCGCGTACAAGCTCGCTCCGCCTCCGGTCAGGATGATGGCGCGAATATCCTCGGTGCGACCGACACGCGTTTGAACTTCCATCACGGACTGCTGCGCAACCGCAATGGCTTCGTCAACGAAGGGGCGCAGATCCAGATCCTTGCGATAGAAGAGCATCGGCTTAGCCTCGCGGATTGCCTTGTCGATCCGCTCGATGCTGTCCACCGCTGCGCCCTCGGCCTGCGAGATGAGCCTCGCCACCTGCTGATAGATACGAGATGCACCGCCTGGCACGCCACCGCTGCGGGTGTCGTCCATCGTATAGCCGCGTGCGACCACCCAGTCGGTCGTGAAATAGCCGACGTCAATCACGAGATAGGCGTTGTCGGGGTCGTACTGCTTGGCGCACTGCTGGATGAATGTGACCAATGTTCCGATAGGCTGAGGCAGCGGCAGCACGTTGTGCACCCGGATCGGACCCCAGCCGAAGTCGAGTTCACCACTGAAGCGGTCCTTCAGGTAGCCGGCGTACTTCTGGGTGTTGTGCACGGGAAGTCCCAGCACCAGGCGGTCAATCTCGGTGGCGTTCGAATAGCGCAAGGACCCGCCCAGCAGCGCAGCGTAGTTCGGGGTCGTGACAAAGTCTTCGGACAATGACCGGCCAGTGTTCCCGTATGCGGCGCTGATGGATACCTCCGGCCCGACCTCGTATCGCGCCCCGTCGACGACCACGTCGACGACATTCCGGGCACGTAGGATGGAGCCGCTATGCGGCGTCAACGAAGAGGTCGCAGCTAGCGGCGCCAGCGACGGAAACATGCTGGTGGCGACGTCAGAGCCGAGCGGGAATGCGGACTTCGTGTTGCCATAGCCGACATCGATTGCGACGGTCGAAACTTTCATGAGCGGATACTCCTTGGTGAGTGCCTATCGGGTATTGATGGCTCGAAGTGCCACTAGGGCGGACTTGGACCGAGCAAGACAAACCAGGGTGGTTGCTCGTAGTCCCACTTCCCCTGATCTGATCGGACTTGCTCGGTTCAGCTTTGACCAAGTCCCTCTACGTGGCACATCGACAGACCAACTCTACCGCCAAAGAAACAAAGTCAAGCCGACGTAACGTCACGAATTTCACGCACGATTCGCGGCCTCTCCGGCTTGCACAGCTGCGCCTGGCCGGCTATCCTTGTCGTACTTCTCGCGTCCCCGACGCATCGACCTACCGCCACGTTGGCGGCCATCCCAAGCACCGAAGCCGCCCTGAAAGGGGTTGTCGGTCGCCACGCTGTCCGAGCCGCACACTGTCGCGGCATTTTTTTCTTTCGCCACAAACACAGACTGGCTGACACTGAGGACACCGGACACTGCAATGCCATATGGCTTTGCGGGTTGTCTGGAAGACTTGGACGTGATGAGGACATGTGTAGACCGGACACTCGGACACATTTGCTGCCTCCTTAACCTGAACACGCCTGACAGCGAGATGCGGGGTAGACGAACACTGCGGGCCCGATACACGGCGGTCCAGATGTCGTCACCTGGGGGGCGGGGGATTGCATGGCGCAAGGTCATGAACTCTCTGGAACGATACGAGCACGGTGAGCGCGACCGTCTAAAGAAACAGCGCAACGAGAGTTACACGGGTGGCGACGGCTGGTGCGCAAGCACTGGTTGACGTACATGGCGGGAGCGATCCCGACAACCGAGTAGCCCGAACCCTCATGGCCGGACTGCGCGCAGCGCGACTGGCGGGGAGGGAACGGGACGGTCATGACACGCACTTCCACGTGTGGGGCCGACCAGCAAGGGGATCGCTAAAGGATCGGAAGGCAGGACCGTAGCCGACGGAAAACGGCAATACAGCAAGCGCCAGAGACGGCTATGCACCACGCGTCACGGGGGACGCAGGGACGGGTCGGGCGTGCAGGACAACGCAAAATGAGAGGAATTTCGAATGCGGCAGTCAACAGTGCTTGATGTGCGCGGCCTTCTGGCAAGGTATAACCTGCCGACGCGCTTGAAGGCCGAAATCGAGGTGGCGGTGATTGGGAACGTGAGGAAGATCCTGAGCCAGACACGGATCAGCCACAAGAATGCTTCGATCAAGACGCAGGAGCGGCGAATGTACACGGTGTGCCGCTCATTCGTGGAACTGCACGCGTGCGGGTTCCACGTCGAGAGCCCGCATTCGCTGAGGCACAAGCATGTGCAGACGCTGGTGGACTACTGGTTGTCGCAGAAACAGTCAGGCGGGACGATCGAGAACAAGCTGTCACACCTGAAGGCGTTCAGTCAGTGGATCGGGAAACACAACCTGATCCGCACCTTGGGGGACTACGCCGACCGCGAGGAGCACGGGCTGGTGCGTAGCTACGTGACGATGACGGACAAGTCCTGGGAGGGCAACGGTATCGACGCCGTGGCCAAGATTGCGGAGATTGGAGCCGAGCACCCACGCGTGGCGGTGCAACTCAAGCTGCAAGCGGCATTCGGCTTGCGCATCGAGGAGAGCTATTCGCTGAAGATCCGCACGGCACTTCGCAATCTGGACACGCTACGGGTGGTAGATGGGACGAAGGGCGGCCGCAAACGCGAGGTGCCCGTGCAGTTGCGGCTGGCGGTTCTGGAGGAGGCGGCCGCCCTGGTGGATCCGATGAGCGGATCAACGACACCGTCGTGCTATTCGATCAAACAGTGGCGGGGTCACTACAACAACGTGCTTCGAAAGTACGGGATTTGCAAGAAAGGGCTCGGTGTGACTAGTCATGGGCTGCGACATCAGTATTTGCAAGAGTTCTACAAGACGTTGACCGGCGTGGATGCGCCGATCAAGGGCGGGTCTGCACCAGACATCGAGGCGCACCGTCAGGCGATCTTGGCGGTCGTCGAGGCGGCTGGGCACAGCAAGCCGTCGAAATCTAGCGCTTACCTGTCGACCTTCACCGCGATGGCGCGTCAGGAGAAGCCGCGGGTCACAGCCGAGCAGGCGCAGTCTGCGCTCCTCGCCGTCGAGGGCAATAAAGCGAAGGCCGCGCAAGTGCTTGGTATCTCACGGCAGGCGCTTTACCGGCTATTGGGAAAGATCGCGGCGATCGGCGAGAGCTAAACAGGAGTCAGTCATGTTGGAAGTGCAGCAGTACGAAGATCGCGTGTACACGACGCAAGAGCTTTGCGATATCTTGAGACGCGGGGTGGACCCCGAGGCGTTGGCAGCGTGGCCGTTGGTGGCTTTGCCCGAGTACGTCATTGCGGTGGCGCGCGCCGAGGCGTTGACCTATCCGGACGTATTGGACGAGGCGCAGAGGCGCCGTCGAGGCCTGCGCACCGAGTGGGGCATGCTGGTGGTCGATTTGCGTTGGATGCCGGATGACCCAGCGGGATGGACGCTCGATGTGCAGGTGTTTTTAGCGGAAGATCCTTGCTTGGAGCTGACCCACTTGCGGCGGGCGCCGGGCGAAACCGTGAGGATCTTTCTGAGTGACTTGGCAAAATGCGTCATCGAATACGGGCCGGCGGCATCAGCGATCGAGCGTCTAAGAGAGATCGGGGTGAGCTTGGCCGATAACGACGAGACCGGGCAGGCCTTTGCACTCATCGGTTGTGATCCGCCGGGCCGAAACTTGGATTTCACAGCGCTTGGTGGGTTGCTCTCTGCGTGGCTATTGCAGGCTGACGTCGAGGGCACGCTGCGTGCCGTGCGTGACCCGGCGGTATTGTTGTCCGTGACCGAAGAGAGCAGGTTGCCGATTATTCGGGTGGTCCTGCATTAGCGTCTTGGCGCGGACCTAGGCGCTGGAATGTCCCTCGAAAGACGCAAGAAACACGCGTCTTTCCGCCAATAGGGTGGACTCATGTGCTCGGGGTCCCCTTGTGTTCCGGCTTGACTCGCCGCGAGTTGGTCCGGCGGCGAGCCCGCAGCGGGCGATCACCGCAGGAAGGACGGCAGGTACGGGGAGTCATCCCAGTGACCGGTCGCGCCCCACCAGCATAAGAACAGGATGAGGGCGATGACGAAAATGGCGCCAGAGCGGGCCTCCTCGTCGGTGCGGATGGTATGGATGATTTGCTTGAGGCGTTCCATGTCGTTCTCCTGAATTAGCCGCGGGCGAAGACGGCCCGAATGAAGGGCAGGGAACCGGACCGGAGGACAGGATGCCGAGCGTCCTGGGCCTCAGGGGCCTCAGACAGTTCAATAGCAACGGATGTGAGCGTGGCGAGGCTGACCTTGCGGCCCGCCATCTCGCCCGGACGCGGCGTCGGTGCAAGCAGCGTCATCGGCGTCACCAGGTATGCCCCGTCGAGGCGCGGGAAAGGATCGACGTCGGCGAGGTTGGCCATCTCGGCGATGCTCACGACGGCGTACCACGGAGTCGCGTCGTTTCGTGCCGCATAGGCCGCAGCGCCGACACCGGGCACGTAGACTGCCTTCCACAGATAAGTGGGGATGGCGACTCGGTCGTCCAGACGTGCGGATAGCGCGGCATCGAACGCCAGGCCGGTCACAACGAATGCCTGGCCGTAGTCGCGCACCATGCGGCGGGTCGACGTCTCGATATGATTCCACAGCCTCCGATTGCTGACCGACGACTGCGGCACGACGTTGGCGTGACTGAAGCTCTCGGCTTGCGAGGCCTGGTCGGGGAAGTCGGCCGACGGCGCGAGGTGGCCCCGATCAAGGCCGGTGCCGCGCCGGTAACCCGACAGGTGTGCACGGTCTGCTGCCGGAATCATTGGGCTACCAACGCTCTGCTATCTTTAGAGGGTTCAGGAGGTTCCTATTTACTTTGGGTCTTTGCAGCCCGTGCCGCACTCCATAGGGACCCTGGATTCGCACGGTCGGGATAGAGCGTAAGCATTTGATCGTATAGCTCGCGGGCCGATGTCGTAGATTCATCCAGTCGGATGAAGTCGCGAATGTACCTACGTGTCTCTTCAATATTGCGAGGGCTGTCGTCTTGGGTTGGAACCTTATGGCCAGCGACCACAAATTTAGGGTTCAACGCATCGATCTTGTCCAGCGCGGCTATCCACTGGAGTTGGTCGCGCCGGGTCGACTCGCTCAAGTAGGGGTGAATGCCGTTGTAGACGGCGTCCCCTGCAACGACCAAACCGATCGAGGGGACGTGTAGGCAGGTTGAATTGTCCGTATCCGTATGGCCAACTCTGACAACGGAAAGCTTCTCCC
>NZ_JBFTLQ010000119.1:0-17746 GCF_056396525.1 Cupriavidus sp. 05T41 | reverse complement strand
GCCGCGAAGGCCGCCGTGCCCACGCCCGCCGCCGGCACCGCGCCCGCGCCCGCAACTTCGATGGCCAAACYGGCGACGCCCGGCGCCGCGGCGCCGGCCACCACCGCATCGGTCGGCGCGGCCGGGCAGGTGTGGGTCAACAAGACCTCCAAGGTCTACCATTGCGCCGGCTCGCGCTGGTACGGCAAGACCAAGGACGGCGCCTACATGAGCGAGTCGCAGGCCACCGCGCAGGGCTTCCACGCGGATCACGGCAAGGCATGCGGCTGAGGCCGCCGGAGAAATGGCGATGCATCTGATCTGGGTAGTCCTGATTGGCTTCCTGGCCGGCCTGGTGGCGCGCATGCTGACGCCCGGGCGCGGGCCGCGCGGTTTCATCCTGACGTCCGTGCTCGGCATCATCGGTTCGGTTGCCGCGACCTTCCTCGGCCAGGCGCTCGGCTGGTACCGGCCCGGGCAGTCGGCTGGCTTCGTCGGCGCCGTACTGGGCGCGGTGATCCTGCTGGTGCTGTACCACCTGGCGACCAGACGCGACTGACCGTGGCATGAAGCCCGGCAGGCCGTGCGTGCAGAGGCGCGCACGGCGCCGTTGCCTGCGCGCGCCGCGCGCGTTCACGTGGTGGTTCACGTAAGCTGTCCACCTGCCTTCGCGCACTTTCGTGCATTCGTCGCTTCCGACGATGCGTGCCGCGCCGTCATCCCCGAATCTCCATACCACGCCGGACCGGCCGCATCGCGGCCCGCCGGACCTGCGCATCCGCCCCGCCGCATCGCTCGCGCCGGCGCGGATGCTTTCGCAAGAGACAAGACAACGTGGAGACGAGATGAAACTCGATGCATCGGTAACGGCAGTGATCACCGGAGGCGCCTCGGGCCTGGGCGAGGCAACGGCGCGCGCGCTGGCGGCGCAGGGTGTGCGCGTGGCGCTGTTCGACATGAACGCGGAGAAGGGCGAGGCGGTCGCACGCGAACTGGGCGGCGTGTTCTGCCAGGTCAACGTGACGTCGGAGGCCGAKGTCGAAGCCGGCTTCGCCAAGGCGCGCGCCGCGCTGGGGCAGGAACGCATCCTGGTCAACTGCGCGGGCACCGGCGGCGCCATCAAGACGGCATCGCGCTCGAAGGAAGCGCCGGACCAGATCAAGTTCTTCCCCACCGATGCGTTCGAGCGCATCATCCAGATCAACCTGATCGGCTCGTTCCGCTGCCTGACGCGCTCGGCCGCCGGCATGCTCACGCTGGACGCGCGCGACGGCGACCGCGGCGTGATCATCAACACGTCATCCGTGGCCGCGCAGGACGGCCAGATGGGCCAGGCCGCGTATTCCGCCTCCAAGGCCGGCGTGGTCGGCATGACGCTGCCCATCGCGCGCGACCTGTCCGGCGAAGGCATCCGCGTCAACACCATCATGCCCGGCATCTTCAACACGCCGCTGCTGCAGGGCGCGCAGGAACACGTCAAGGCGGCGCTGGCAGCCTCGGTGCCGTTCCCCAAGCGGCTGGGCCAGCCGGAGGAGTTCGCCTCGCTCGCACTGGAGATGTGCCGCAACAGCTATCTCAACGGCGAATCGGTGCGGCTCGACGGTGCCATCCGCATGGCGCCGCGCTGAGCGGGCGCATCCCGCAGAAGCATAGAAGCGCGGAAGCCCKACGCGCGCATGCGGCAAGACCGAGAGAAGGAGATGCYGATGGATTTCAGTTACCTGACCACCCTGCCGCACGCCGTGCGTCATTTCGCGCAGCGGCGGCCAGACGCGGTAGCCTATTCCTTCGAGGGCAGGCTCACCACCTATGCCGAGTTCGACCGGCACACCGACAGCGTGGCCCAGGCGCTGGCGGCCGCCGGCATCGGGCCGGGCGACCGCATCGGCTATGTTGGCAAGAACTGCGACCATTACTTCGAACTGCTGCTGGGCGCGGCCAAGATCGGCGCGGTGATGGCGCCGGCGAGCTGGCGCCTGGCGCCGCCCGAAGTGGGCTTTATCGTCGGCCACGCCGATGCCGTGCTGCTGTTCGTCGGGCCGGAATCGGCGCAGACCATGCGCACGCTGCTGCCTGCGCTGCCGCTGGTGCGCGGCGTKATCGCCATGGAGGGCGGCGAGCCGGACTGGCCGGCCTACCTCGCCTGGCGCGACGCGCATGCGCCGGTGCCACCGGCGCACCGGCCCGCGGCGCATGACGTGGTGCTGCAGCTMTATACCTCCGGCACCACCGGCCGCCCCAAGGGCGCCATGCTGACCMACCGCAACCTMACCGCCGGCACCGAGGCCAGCGAGCGCGAAGACATCACATGGTCGCGCTGGACCGACGACGATGTCTCGCTGGTGGCGATGCCGGTGGCGCATATCGGTGGCTCGGGCTGGGGTTTGCGCAACCTGCTGGCGGGCGCCAAGGGCGTGGTCGCGCGCGAGTTCGATCCCGCCGCGGTGCTGGACTATTTCGAGCGCGAGCGCATCAGCAAGCTGTTCCTGGTACCCGCCGCGATGCAGTTCGTGCTGCGCGACCCGCGTGCGCGCAGCGTCGACTACTCGCGCCTGAAGACGCTGCTCTACGGGGCCGCGCCGATTCCCGCGGCGTTGCTGCGCGAGGGCATCGAAGTCTTCAAGTGCGGCTTCGCCCAGCAGTACGGCATGACGGAGACCACCGGCACCGTGGTGGCGTTGCCGCCCGAAGACCACACCACCGACGACGTGCCGCGCATGCGTGCCGCCGGCAAGCCGCTGCCCGGCGTGGAAGTGGTGGTGGTGGACTGGGAAGGCCGGCGCCTGCCGCCCGGTGAAGTGGGCGAGCTGATGATCCGCTCGCCGCAGAACATGGCAGGCTACTGGAAGCAGCCCGACGAGACCGCGCGCACCATCGATGCCGATGGCTGGCTGCGCACCGGCGACGCCGGCTACCTCGACGCCGAGGGCTATGTCTACATCCACGACCGGGTCAAGGACATGATCATCAGCGGCGGCGAGAACGTCTACCCGGCCGAGGTCGAAAGCGCCATCTACGGCCATCCGCAGGTGGCGGACGTGGCGGTGATCGGCGTGCCCGACGAGAAGTGGGGCGAGGCGGTCAAGGCCATCGTCGTGCCGCGTCCCGGCCAGTCGCCCGACCGCGACAGCATCGTGGCCTGGGCGCGCGAGCGGCTGGCCGGCTTCAAGGTGCCCAAGAGCATCGAGTTCGTCGATGCCTTGCCGCGCAATCCCTCGGGCAAGCTGCTGCGCCGGAAACTGCGCGAGCCGTACTGGGAGGGGTACAGCAGGCGAGTCAACTGAGGCGTCAACTGAAGAGTCAGCTGAAGAGTCAGCTGAAGAGTCAACCGAGCGACGGGGGTGTGACGCTGCGCCCCCGCTTCACGTCATCCTTATGTCACCCGCTTGAAACGTCCGCGGAACACGTTACGTAACGCGTAACGCGAAACGGCCGCGGCAGCCAGGCCGGCAGGCCTGCGGTGCCGGTCCCGGCACCTGCGCCGCAGGCCCCACCKCCTTCCCCCAATGCCTTGCGCCAGGGCCCGGCCCGCACGATGCGCTAGAGTCCCAACACCTGCTTGGCGATGATATTGCGCTGGATCTCGTTGGAGCCGGCGTAGATCGATGCCTTGCGGTAATTGAAGTAGCGCGGCGCCAGCGGCGCGGCATACTCCGGYCCCGCCGCGGGTCCGGCGTCGCGGCCCTGCTGCGCGGCCCAGCCGTCCTRCACGAAGGGCAGCGCGTACGGCCCGGCGGCTTCCACCGCCAGTTCGCTGATGGCCTGGATGGTTTCGGTGCCGACCAGCTTGAGCATGCTGGACGCCGCGCCGATCGAGGTGCCGGACGCCACGCCGGAGAACAGCCGCAGCTCGCTGGCTTCGAGCGCGGCCGCGCGCACGTGGAGTTCGGCCAGCTTGCGGCGGAAGGCGGGATCGTCGAGCAGGCGGCCGCCATCGTCGGCGGCCTCGCTGGCGGCGATGCCGGCCACCTTGGCCAGCTGCTGGCGCAGCATGGGCCCGTAGCTGCCGCCGCGCTCGAACTCGAGCAGGTACTTGGCATAGGTCCAGCCAAGCCCTTCCTCGCCGATGCGGTTCTCCACCGGCACCCGCACGTTCTCGAAGAACACCTGGTTTACTTCCTGCTGGCCGGCCACCGGGCCGTCCAGCGTAGGCAGCGGCGCCACCGTGATGCCCGGCGTRCGCATGTCCACCAGCACGAAGGAGATGCCGTCCTGGCGGCGCGCGTCGCGGCTGGTGCGCACCAGGCAGAACATCCAGTCGGCCCACTGCGCATGCGTGGTCCAGATCTTCGAGCCGTTGAGCAGGTAGTGATCGCCATCGCCGTCGGTGGCGCGGTCGGCGCGCATCTGCAGCGAGGCCAGGTCGGAGCCGGAATTGGGCTCCGAATAGCCCTGGCACCACCAGATGTMCGAGCTGAGGATCGGCGGCAGGAATTTCGCCTTCTGCTCTGGCGTGCCGTATTTCATGATCACCGGCGCCACCATCTTCAGGCCCATCGGCGACACGGTCGGGCAGCCCGCGGCGGCGGTCTCGGCCTGGAACAGGTAGCGCTGGGCGGGAGTCCAGCCGGGCCCGCCGTATTGCTCGGGCCAGTTTGGCGCGGCCCAGCCGCGCGCGTGCAGCTTCTTCTGCCAGCGCACCTGGCCTGCCTTGTCGAGATAGCCGTTCTTGCTGCGCGCCATCAGTGCCTTGAGGCCGTCGTCGTAGGCCTCCGCGATCCAGGCGCGGACCTCGTCGCGGAACTGCAGCTCTTGCGGGGAGAAATCGAGATTCATGGGGTCAGCCTCGGATGGCGTTGGTCAGGCGGCGGCGGGGTGCGCGGGGTACAGCAGGTCGGCGTAGCGGCGCAGGTGGTGATCTGCCGAGCCGAACTGCAGGTCGATGGCCGTGACGCGCTTGAAGTAATGGCCCACCGCGAGTTCCTCGGTCACACCCATGCCGCCGTGGATCTGCACCGCGGCCTGGCCGACCAGCTTGCCGGCCTGCCCGGCATGCGCCTTGGCCGCGCTGGCGGCCAGTGCGCGCCGCTGCGGGTCCGCGCCGGCCTGCATGGCGGCCACMTGGGTCAGCGCGACGGCCTGCTCGAGCTGCACGTACATGTCGGCCATGCGGTGCTGCAGCACCTGGAAGGTGGCGATCGGCACGCCGAACTGCTTGCGCTGGCGCGCGTAGTCCACGGTGTCGCCGAGCATGCGGCTCATGGCGCCGCCGGCTTCGGCGCACAGCGCCACCGCGGCCTCGTCGGACAGGCGCTCGATCAGCGCCAGCGCCTGGCCTTCTGCGCCGAGCAGGGCATCGTCCGGCACGAAGACATTGTCCAGGCGGACCTCGGCGGCGCGCGCTCCGTCCACGGTGGGATAGGCCTGCAGCGCGACCCCCRGCGTGTCGCGGGGGAGCCAGAACAGGCTGATGCCGGCGCGCTCGCGCCGAGTGCCGCCGGTGCGCGCGCTGACCACCAGGTGCGTGGCCCACGGCGCGGCCACCACCACCGCCTTGTGGCCGCTCAGGCGCCAGCCGCCCTGCGCGCGCACGGCGGTACTCTGCACGTCGTGCAGGCAGTAGCGGCTGCGTGGCTCGGCATGCGCCCATGCCACGGTGGCTTCGCCGCCGATGATGGCGGGCAGCCACTGCGCGGCGAGCGCTTCGTTGCCGTGCAGCAAGGCGCCGCCGCCGAGCACCACCGTGGACAGGTAGGGTTCCACCACCAGGTGGCGGCCGAATTGCTCCATCACGATCATGTGCTCGACCGCGCCGCCGCCAAGACCGCCGAAGCGCTCGGGAAAACCCGCGCCCAGCAGGCCAAGCTCCTGCGCCAGCGCCTTCCAGCACGCGGGCCGCCAGCCGGCCGGCGAGCGTACCGCGGCCTGCCTTGCCTCGAAGCCGTAGTGATCGGCCAGGTAGCGCGCGAGCGTGTCGCRCAGCATTGATTGTTCTTCGCTGAATTGGAAATCCACCTTGGGTCCTCGGCGCGGTTGCGGGGTGGCAACCATTATGCGAAGGGCCGCCGCGGTCGCATCGTCGGATGCGACGAATCACCCGCCGCGCGCCGCGCGTTTTTTTGCGGCGCTGCACCAGCGCGCGTTCGTCGCTTCCGACGATGTTCGCGCAAGGCGCCTGTCCCGACAATGGCGCAAGCCATGCCGGCGCCACGCGGTCCCGCTGCGCCAAGCCGGCCATCACGACACTCCAGGAGGGGCAGTCATGCATCCGCATGTTCACGCGCAGCGCTMGCCGGACAAGCCGGCCATCATCATGGCCGGCGGCACCGTGGTCACCTACCGCGAACTCGACGAACGCTCCAACCAGGTGGCGCGGCTGTTCCGCGACCACGGGCTGCAGCCCGGCGACCGGGTCGCCTTCCTGCTGGAGAACCACCCGCGCCTGTTCGAGCTGTGCTGGGGCGCGCAGCGCTCGGGCCTGATCTACGTGTGCATCAGCACCCGCCTCAATGTGGACGACGCGGCGCACATCGTGAACGACAGCGGCGCCAGGATGCTGGTCACCTCGCGCTCGCAGGCCGAGGTCGCGCAGGGACTGGCGGCCAAGGCGCCGGCGCTCGGCACGTGCCTGATGATGGGGGGCACCGCGCCGGGCTTCGCCGCCTACGAGACCACGCTGGCGCAGTATCCCGGCTGGCGCATCGACGACGAATGCGCCGGCACCGACATGCTCTATTCCTCCGGCACCACCGGTCGCCCCAAGGGCGTGTTCACGCCGCCAGCCAGCCAGCAGATCGACGTGGCGGGCTCGCTGGTGCTGATGTGCCAGTCGCTCTACGGCTTCGGCCCCGACATGCGCTACCTCTCGCCCGCGCCGCTGTACCATGCCGCGCCGCTGCGCTACAACATGGCCGTGCAGCAGCTCGGCGGCACCTCGGTGGTGATGGAGCACTTCGATGCCGAGACCTTCCTCGCGCTGCTGGCCCGGCACCGCATCACCCACACCCAGGTCGTGCCGACCATGTTCTCGCGCATGCTCAAGCTGCCCGAGGCCGTGCGCCGCCGCTACGACGTCTCCACGCTGCGCTTCGCCGTGCATGCCGCCGCGCCGTGCCCGGTCGCGGTCAAGGAGCAGATGATCGACTGGTGGGGCCCCATCATCTGGGAGTACTACGCCGGCACCGAGGGCAACGGCTCCACCGCAGTCGGCTCGGCCGACTGGCTCGCCCACAAGGGTACGGTCGGCCGCGCCTCGATCGGCGAACTGCGCATCTGCGAGGACGGCGGCGCGGTGCTGCCGCCGGGCGAGCCCGGCACCATCTATTTCGCCGGCGGGCGCCAGTTCGTCTATCACAACGATCCCGGCAAGACCGCACAGTCGCGCCACCCGGCGCACAGCGACTGGACCACGCTGGGCGACGTGGGCTACGTGGACGAGGAGGGCTTTCTCTACCTGACCGACCGCAAGGCCAACATGATCATCTCCGGCGGCGTCAACATCTACCCGCAGGAGGCGGAGAACCTGCTGATGACCCATCCCAAGGTCATGGACGTGGCGGTGATCGGCGTGCCCAATGAAGACTTCGGCGAGGAGGTCAAGGCGGTGGTGCAGCCGCTGGACATGACGCTGGCCGGGCCGGCGCTGGCCGAGGAGCTGATCGCGTTCTGCCGCGACAACCTGTCGGGCATCAAATGCCCGCGCTCGGTGGATTTCGCCGCGGAGCTGCCGCGCCTGCCCACCGGCAAGCTGGTCAAGCGGCTGCTGCGCGACCGCTACTGGGCCGGGCGGGAGAACAAGCTGGTGTAGATCGCGCCGGAGCCGCCGGCGTTGCCTGACGTTTTTCCCTCCCTCGCCCCCGAGCCCGCTCCCGCAAGCGGGAGAGCGGAGAAATGCACCGGCATGCGCGGCGTMACCGTTGAAGGCGCGCCGGCAGCCTTGCCGGCGTTTACGCCATAATCGGCCGTYCGATCCCTGGCGCATGCGGCGCCAGCAGCCGGCAACCATAAGCCGGAGCGGATCGCGCGGCATCCGCAGCCAGGGTGCCGCCGCCAACAGGAAGACACGGCGAATGGCCACAATCGAGGAGACCAGCGCGGGACAGCAAGGCGCGGCCCGCGCCGCCACACTGGTGGCGAAGCTGCGCCCGCCCATGCTGACCCCGTTTCAGGTGGAGCRCCGCGCCATCTGCGAGGCGGTGTGCGCGGCCGGCTTCGTCAAGCTGGTGCTGGTGCGCGCGCCGGCCGGTTTCGGCAAGACCACCGCCATGCTGCAATGCCGCGCGCGCCTGGATGCCGGCGGCATGGCGACCGCCTGGCTGACGCTGGACCGCGCGGACAACGACGCCACGCGCTTTCTCGGCTCGCTCGAAGCGGCTTTCGAGCAAGTGCTGCGCAAGGCCGGCGCGCCGCAGGCCGCGGCGCTGGCCGCGCCGCTGTCGCCGGGCGAGCATGCGCTCGCGCTGATCGATCGCATGGCCGCGCACGACCGGCCCTTCACGCTGTTCCTGGATGATTTCGAGGCCGTGCAGAACCCTGCCGTGGCGGGGCTGGTGTGGCAGGTGGTGGAACAGCTGCCGCCGGGCGGCCGCCTGGTGATCGGCACGCGCTGGGTGCCGGAGTCCGGCCTGGCCCGGCTGCGCGCGCGCGGCGAGCTGCTGGAGATCGAGCCGGCGCAGCTGCGCTTCACCGCCGAGGAGACCGACGCCTTCCTGCGCGGCGCGCGCGGCCTCTCGCTGCAGCCGGCGGCGGTGTCTACGCTGCACCGGCGCACCGAAGGGTGGGCCACCGCGCTGTGGCTGGCCTCGGTCGCGCTGGAGCGGCGCGGGCCGCCCGATGCCTTCATCGCCGGCTTCTCGGGCTCCAACGCGGCCATCGCCGATTACCTGGTCGAAGACGTCTACCTGCACCTGCCTGAGGCCGTGCGCGCCTTCCTGCTGCGCACCTCCATCCTCGACCAGCTCAGCGGGCCGCTGTGCGACGCCGTGTGCGGCACCACCGACAGCGATGACATCCTGGCCTGGCTGGAGCGCGCCAACMTGTTCGTGATGCCGCTCGACGGCGAGCGCCATGGCGGCAGCGCGGACAGCCCGGCGCAGGCCGGCACGCGCTGGTATCGCTATCACAGCCTGTTCTCCAGCTTCCTGCGCGCGCAGCTCCACCAGGTCATGCCGGCCGAAGTGCCGGCGCTGCAGATGGCGGCTTCGCGCTGGTACGAGGCGCAGGGCCGGCCGGTGCCGGCCATCGAGCATGCGCTGGCTGCCGGCGCCGTGGCCCATGCGCTGCCGCTGCTGGCGGACAGCGTGGACGACCTGCTGGCCCAGGGCCGCATGCGCCTGCTGACGCGCTGGCTGGACGCGGTGCCGCCCGGGGAGATGGCAGCCTGGCCGAAGCTGCAGATCGCGCATGTGTGGGCGCTGTCGTTTACGCGCGGCCCGGCCGATGCCATCGCGCTGCTGCAGACCATCCCGCTGGACGGCGCCGAAGGCGACCTGCGCGCCCATGTGCGCGCGCTGCGCCATATGCTGCTCAACATGATGGACCGCTTCGACGAGGCGCGCGCCTGCAGCCGCGACGACCCGCTGCCGCTGCCCATGGGCTACCCCTTCCCGGACTCCATCCTCGCCACCTCGATGGCGCGCATGGCCGCGGTCATGGGCGACTACCGCGAGGCGCGCCGCCTGCTGGGCCTGGCCCGCCAGGTGGTGCGCGGCTCCGACAGCAATTTCAACAAGATCTTCTCGGAGTCGGTCGAAGGGCTGATCGACCTGCRCCAGGGGCGCCTGCAGCAGGCGCTGGCGCGCTTTCGCATTGCCGCCAGCACCATGCTGCCCAACCGCTACGGGCCCACCAACGGCAACGCCATGGCCTGCATCCTGCTGGCCGAGGCGCTCTACGAKATCAACKACCGCGAGCGCGCCGAGCGCCTGCTCAACGTCTACGTGCCGCTGGCGCGCGACCTCGGCCTGCCGGACCAGATCATCAGCGGCCATACGGTGCTGGCACGCATCGCCTGCGAGCGCGGCGACATCGACGGCGCGCACGAATGGCTGGCCGCGCTCGAACATCTGGGCCACCACCGCGGCCTGCCGCGCCTGGTGCAGGGCGCCATGCTCGAGCGCGCGCGCCTGGCCTTGCTGCAGGGCAACGGCCATGCCGCCGGCGAGGCGATCCAGCACGCCGCGGACCMGGCGCTGTGGCGCAGCCGCCCCGGCGCCGGCGCGGTCAGTTCCTTCGCCAACGATGTGGAAGACGTGGCCATGGGCCGCCTGCGCCTGGCGGCGTTCGCCGAGCCTGCCGCCGCCACCTGCGAAGCCATCGCGGCGGAGCTGGCCGCGGCCGGGCACGCCCAGCTGATGCGGCGCGCGCTCAAGCTGCGCGTACTGCTGGCGCTGGCCTGCCAGCGCTGCGGCGATAGCGCCCGGGCCCAGCAGGTCATGGGCGACGCCCTGCGCTTCGGTGCGGCGGAAGGATTTATCCGGATCTTCGCCGACGAGGGCGCGCCGGCCCGCCGCCTGGCGGCCGACGCCTGCACGCGTGCCGGCATCGCGTTGCCCGCTGCCTATGTGGAGCGGCTGCTGCAAGCTTGCGGCGGTGCGCCCGACGCGGCCGGCACGGCCGATTGCGCCGCCCGGCAGGCCCGCCGCGACCTGCTCGAGCCGCTCACGCCCAAGGAGCAGAAGGTGCTGCAGTTGCTGGCCGAAGGCTTCTCCAACGTCGCCATGGCCGAGCGCCTGTTCGTCTCGGAGACCACGGTGCGCACGCACTTGCGCAATATCAGCGCCAAGCTGCGCGCCAGCAACCGCACGCAGGCGGTGGCCATCGCCCGGCAACTGGGACTGCTGTAGGGCACGCCACGCGCGCGTCGCGCGGCCGGCCCCGGCCGCGCCATAGCACACCGCTGCCACACCGCTGCCACACCGGTGCCACACCCCACTTCGCGGCACGCCACGCCCGTTGCCGCTGCCGTACACTACGTGCCGTCCCCGGCGCGCCGGGGACGTGTCCGGCGCCGAGCCAAGCACCGGATGCAAAGCGCACACGCGCGCCGGGGATGGTCTGCGCACCAGCGGAACGAACGGAATGCAGGCAGGCGGCATCCCTGGTCAATACAAAAAACAACAGACAAGGAGTGAAGGATGTCCCCAGACCTCAGCGCCGACGCGCTCGAAGGGCAGGCCCGCACGCCGTTCCTGTCCAAGGAGCGGATCGTCGCGGCCCCCGGTTTCAATCGCTGGCTGGTGCCGCCCGCGGCATTGGCGATCCACCTGTGCATCGGCATGGCCTACGGCTTCTCGGTGTTCTGGCTGCCGCTGTCGCGCGCCATCGGCATCGCCGAGCCGCTGCGCTGCGGCGCCGATGTCGGTTTCCTGCAGGAACTGTTCGTCACCGGCTGCGACTGGAAGGTCTCCACGCTGGGCTGGATGTACACGCTGTTCTTCGTGCTGCTGGGCAGCTCGGCCGCGATCTGGGGCGGCTGGCTGGAACGCGCCGGCCCGCGCAAGGCCGGCGTGGTCAGCGCGCTGTGCTGGTGCGGCGGCATGCTGATCTCGGCGCTGGGCATCCACCTGCACCAGTTCTGGCTGATGCTGCTGGGGTCGGGCGTGATCGGCGGCATCGGGCTCGGGCTGGGCTATATCTCGCCGGTCAGCACGCTGATCAAATGGTTCCCGGACAAGCGCGGCATGGCCACCGGCATGGCCATCATGGGCTTCGGCGGCGGCGCGATGATCGGCTCCCCGCTGGCGGCCGAGTTGATGGCGAAGTTCGCGTCGCCTGCCAGCGTAGGGGTGGCGCAGACCTTCACCGTGATGGCGGTGGTCTACTTCGTGTTCATGATGGGCGGCGCACTGTCCTACCGCGTGCCGCCTACCGGCTGGACCCCGGCGGGCTGGACCGCGCCCGCCAGCCGTGCGGCCAATGCCATGATCACGGCGCACCATGTGCATGTGAAGCGCGTGTGGGGCATACCGCAGTTCTGGCTGGTCTGGATGGTGCTGTGCATGAACGTGTCGGCCGGCATCGGCGTGATCGGCATGGCCAGTCCCATGCTGCAGGAAGTCTTCGGCGGCAGCCTGATCGGCGTGGCCGGGCGCTTCGGTGAACTCGGCAAGAGCCAGCTGGCCGCCATCGCCGTGGTGGCGGCGGGCTTCACCGCGCTGCTGAGCCTGTTCAATATCGGCGGACGCTTCGTCTGGGCCAGCCTGTCCGACAAGCTCGGCCGCAAGATGACGTATATGGTGTTCTTCGTGCTGGGCGGCCTGCTGTACGCGAGCATCCCCACGCTGGCGGCCAGCGGCCAGAAGCTGCTGTTCGTGGGMGCGGTCTGCGTGATCGTCAGCATGTACGGCGGCGGCTTCGCCACCGTGCCGGCCTACCTGGCCGACCTGTTCGGCACGCAGATGGTCGGCGCCATCCACGGCCGCCTGCTCACCGCTTGGGCCACGGCCGGCATCCTGGGCCCGGTGGTGGTCAACTACATGCGCGACTACCAGCTCGGCCTCGGCCTGCCGCGCGAGCAGGTCTACAACCAGACCATGTACATCCTCGTCGGCATGTTGTTCATCGGCCTGGTGTGCAACCTGCTGGTGCGCCCGGTCAATCCCAAGTACTTCATGACCGAGGCCGAGCTGGCCGAGGAAAAGCGCCTGGCGCATKACCGCGCGCAGGCCGTCACGGGCGGCCCGGTCGCGCGTCCCGGCGGGCAGGCCGGCGGCGGCGTGGCCTGGCTGGCGTGGGCCGCCGTGTGCGTGCCGCTGGCCTGGGGTATCTACCGTACGGCGCTGAGCGTCGCGACGTTCTTMCATTGAACGGAGCCGGCGGCCGCCCGTTCAGGGTGTGCCGCCCGGCAGCAGGGCCACKGCGGTGTCGCGCGGCGCGGCGCTCCGGGGTTTGCCGCCGCCTTCCGCCCCGTGGTCGTTCTCCTCCTCCTCTTCTTCTTCCTCCTCTTCACCATCGTCCGCGTCGATGCCGGTCAGCGCCGGCGGCACGCCCGTGCGCGCGCCCCACGCGTAGATGCACAGGGCGATTGCGGCGACCAGCGCAGTGTCCCAGGGATGGGCGACCACGCCGGTCCCGCCGAAGTCTCCCAGGTACGACGCCAGCATGATCAGCACATAGAAGGCGATCAGCCAGAGCGAGCTGCGCACCTGCTGGCGCAGCCCGACCCGCTGGGTCGGCACGGCACGCCAGCACAGCAGGTAGGCCGCGAACATCGCGATCTGCAGGCCGAGCAGCCACGACACCGTCCCCCAGCCAGACCAGTACACGATTAGCGCCGCGACGATGAAGGAGACCGGCCCCAGCAGCGCCAGGCCCTTGACGCGAAACGGCCGGTGCAGCCCGGGCGCATTGCGCCGCAGMGCGGCCACGGTGACCGGGGCAATGGCGTAGCTGAGCACCAGCGCGGCGGACACCACATTGATCATGGCTTCCCATGAGGGGAACGGCAGCGTCCAGAACACCGACAGCGCGAAGGTCAGCCACAGCGCGGGGCGCGGGATGCCGGAGGCGGCGTCGATGCGTGTGAACAGCTTGAAGAACGTGCCGCCGCGCGCCCAGCCGTACACCACGCGCGGCGTGGCGTTCATGTAGATGTTGCCGGTGCCGCTGGGGGAGATGACCGCATCGGACACCACCAGGACGGCCAGCCAGCCGATGCCGAGCGCCAGCGCGATGTCGTGGTAAGGCAGCGCGAAGGCCTTGCCCATGCCGGCCCAGCCCTGCGCCACGGTGGCGGCCGGCACGCCGCCCAGGAAGGCTAGCTGCAGCAGCACGTAGATCAGCGTGGAAAGCAGGACCGAGAGAATCAGCGCGATGGGGATGGTGCGCTGGGGCGAGCGCACTTCGCTGGCCACCGAGATGATCGGCGTGAGGCCGAGATACGCGAAGATGATGCCGCCCGCGGACACCGCGGCCTGGACGCCGGACAGGCCGAACGGCGCGAAGCCGTGCGCCTGCAGGTTGGCCGGCTCGAAATGCGTGAACAGCACCACGATKACCAGCAKCGGCACCAGGAACTTGAATATGCTGATCACGTTGTTGGCGCGCGCGAAGGTCTTGACGCTGTAGTAGTTGAGCGCGAAGAACAGGCACAGCATCAGCAGTTGTACCGTCCAGCCGGCCAGCGTGGGACTGCTCGACCCCGGCTGGCTCAGCCACGGGAACCACGCGGCGGCATACTGGCGCGCGGCCACCACCTCGATCGCGATCAGGCTGGAGAAGGCGATCAGCGTGATCAGTCCCATCAGGTAGCCCAGCAGCGGGCCGTGCGAGAACACCGGGTAGCGGATGATGCCGCCAGCGCGCGGCAGCGCCGCGCCGAGCTCGCAATAGACGATGCCGAGCAGCAGCACGGCGAAGCCGCCCAGCAGCCAGGAAAGGATGCCKGCGGGGCCGGCGATGGCGGATACATGGCTGGCCGCGAACAGCCAGCCGGAACCGAAGATGGCGCCCAGGCCGATAAACGTGAGATCGGTCAGGGAGAGTTGCCGTTTGAACTTGCCTTGCACTGGGGGCATATGGGCTCCTGTGGCATCGGTAAGAAGGGCCGCCGCGCACGCCGGCCGCGGCGGCGCATGCGGGAAGCCGCCGGCGMTGCCGGCGGTGGCGGCGGTGGCGGATTTCGCGGGTTGCCGCTGCCGCGGCGGCGCTMAGAGCCCCACGTCGGGCAGCGCGGGTCGGGTGGCCAGGGCCAGCCCGACCACGGCTTCGACATGCGCGCGCGCCTCCCCCTGCAGTGCCAGGCGCGGCGGKCGCGTGACGGCGCTGCCGCGGCCGGCCAGCGCCTCGCACAGCTTGATGCATTGCACGAGGTCGGGACGCGCGTCCAGGTGCAGCAGCGGCATGAACCAGCGGTACAGCGCCAGCGCCTCGTCATGGCGCCGCTGCATGGCCAGCCGGAACAGCGTCTCGCCTTCCTTCGGGAACGCATTGGACATGCCGGAGACCCAGCCCTCGGCGCCCACGGCGATGCTCTCGAGCACCACGTCGTCGAGCCCGGCAAACAGCACGAAACGGTCGCCCACGGCGTTGCGCAGATCGGTGAAGCGGCGCGTGTCGCCGGACGAGTCCTTGAAGCAGACGATGTTCTCGCAGTCGGCCAGGGAAACCAGGATGTCGGGCGTGATGTCGCTGCGGTAGGCCAGCGGATTGTTGTAGATCATCACCGGCAGGTCGGTGGCGGTGGCGATGCTGCGCAGGTGCGCCGCCGCTTCGTGCGGCTGGGCGGAGTAGACCAGCGCCGGCATCACCATGACGCCGTCCACGCCGGCCCGTGCCGCCTCGGCCACCATGTCGCGCGCGAAGGCCGTGGTCAGCTCGGCGATGCCCGCGATCACGGGCACGCGCCCCCCCGCGGCGTCCCTGGCGGCCTCCATTACCTCGATCTTCTCGCGCGCGCTCAGCGAGGTGTTCTCGCCCACGGTGCCGCACACCACGAGCCCCGATACACCGTCCTCCACCAGGTTGCACATCACCTTGTGGGTCGCCTCGATATCCAGCGTGCAGTCCGCCTCKAACTGCGTGCTGACGGCGGGGAACACACCGCTCCAGTGCGGCTTGCCGCGGGTTGTCTTGCTGCTCATCGTGTCGTCTCCTGTGGTTGGCATGGGAGCGGCGCCATCAGGGCGCCGCCCGGGAATCAGCACACAGGTTCGCAGTTGCGCGCGCTTCCCGCTTGAGGCTTTTTGCCTGGAAGGCCGACGAAATCGGCACATCGGCATGCCGGCACACCGGCACACCGGCACACCGGCACCGCGTCGCGTCGTCAGCCCGATGCCGCCTGCGGGCGGAACTGCCGCGGCGTCAGGCCGGTATGCGCCTTGAACTGCCGGCTGAAGGCGCTGTGATCGGTGTAGCCGCATTCGAGCGCGATCTCGGTGATCGGCATGCCGGTGGACAGCAGTTCGGAGGCACGTTCCAGGCGCACCTTGTGGATCATCTGCCGCGGCGTCAGGTGGAAGATGCGCTTGCAGTAGCGTTCGAGCTGCGCCGCGGACAGGCCGGCCAGGCTGGTCAGCTCGGACAGCAGGATGGGCCGTGCATAGTGTTCGCGGATATAGGTGTCGACCGCCGCCAGGCGCTGGTAGGCCGGGTGCGCTTCGCGCGCGAGCTGCAGGTCGTGGGAGATKCCGGCCATGCCGATGATGCGCCCGCGCTCGTCGTGCACGGGGTGTTTGTAGGTCATGCACCAGCCCGCCTCGCGCGCGGGATAGAGGTGCAGTTCGAGCTGTCCGGAGATGACGTCACCGGTATCGAGCACGTGCCGGTCCTGCTCCATGTAGCGCTGGCCGAGGTAGGCCGGAAAGACCTCGGCCGAGGTCTTTCCGAGCAGCGGATCGACGCGTTTGAACCCGCAGCGCGTGGCCAGCGTCAGGTTGGCGACCAGGTAGCGCGCGGCCCTGTCCTTGATGAAGAACACCACGTTGGGAATCGCGTTGAGCAGCGGCGTGACCAGCGCGATGGCATCGAGCAGCGCATCCATGTCGCGCGGGCGCTGCCTGGCGTTGCCGGCGCAGATGGCAGCCAGGTGCGCGACGTGGGCGGGCGGCAGGCCGCGCAATCCGTCGTCGCTGCCGTCATGGCCATCCTCGCCGGCCTCATCCCGGCGCGGGGAYGGCACGGGCCGCCAGGATGCGGCGGCAGCGGAACACATCGAAGGGGAGGGCGGGTGGGGCATGTCGTCTCCTGATGGCGCTTGTGGGTCCAACCATAAACCATGCCGTGCGCGCTCAAGGCGCGCTCGGGCCGTCGTCCAGCATCAAGGTGCCGATGCGCGCGGGCGACAGCGGCGGACGCGGCGCGGGCAACGGCCAGCCGAGCAGCACGCGCGCGGCGCTGGCGCAGATGCGGCCCTGGCAGGCGCCCATGCCGCAGCGGCTCTGCATCCTGGCGTGCCATGCATCGGGCTGCGCCCGGATGGCGCCGAGCGGGACGTCCTCGCAGCGGCACACCAGCGTGTCGGCTTGCGCCGCCTGCCTGTGCGCGGGGTCCAGCACGAAGGTCGCCTGCACCAGCGCGGCGAACCCGCGCCAGTACGCGCGCCGCCGGAACAGCTTGCCCGCACGCGTTGCGTCTGCCGCGGAGGCGTGGCCCGCGATGGCGCCTTCSACCAGGGCCAGCTCGCTGCCGCCGATGCCGGTGCATTCGCCGGCGGCGTAGATCCGGTCCATGCTGGTCCGCTGGAGCGCGTCGACCACAATGGCGTCGGAGCCGGGATCGATCTGGCAGCCCAGCAGCGCGGCAAGGCCGGTGTCGGGCACCAGGCCGAAGCCGCATGCCAGGCGGTCGCACGGCAACTCCACGCGCCGGTCGCCCCGGCGCAGGCGCACCGMGCGCAGGCGGTCGTCGCCRAGCGCGGCTTCCACCAGGACGCCCGTGCGGTAGCGGTGGTCCACCAGCATGCCGGCTTGCAGCGCCTTGCCCGGCCAGCGCCAAAGCGCGCTGCCGAAGCGCAGCACGCGCGCCAGCGGCGCCTGCTCGGCGATGCGCACGACCAGCGCGCCATGGCGGCGGGCGGTCGCCGCGGCGGCAAGCAGCAGCGGGCCGCTGCCGGCGATGACGGTGCGCTCGCCCTGCACGGGCATGCCCGCCTTGATCAGCGCCTGCAGGCCGCCGGCGCCAGTGACGCCGGGCAAGGTCCAGCCGGGAAAGGGCAGCAKCAGCTCGCGCGCGCMGCTGCACAGCACGAGGCTGCGGTAATGCAGCCTCGCGGCCGTGTCGGCCTGCTCCACCAGCAGCGTCCCGGGMGCCGGCGCCGCCACGATACGGCTGCCGGCGAACAGCGTGATGCGTGCGTCGGCCGCCAGCGCGCGGCGCCACGCGCGCGCGC
>NZ_JBFTLQ010000118.1:0-18411 GCF_056396525.1 Cupriavidus sp. 05T41 | reverse complement strand
GTGATGCCACGCTCCTGCTCCTGCTCCATCCAGTCCATGGTGGCCGCGCCGTCATGCACCTCGCCGATCTTGTGATTGACCCCGGTGTAGAACAGGATGCGCTCGGTGGTGGTGGTCTTGCCGGCGTCGATGTGCGCGCTGATACCGATGTTCCGGTAGCGCTCGATGGGGGTTTTGCGGCTCACGGCGATCTCCTGGTAGGTATCGCTCAAAAGAGTATCACTTTCGCGGGCGGCGTACTGAACGGCCCGCGGGACGGGGCCTGGCGGGCAGCACGGACATGCCGCTTCGCGCCGTGATGCCGGCGCCGGGCAATTTTTCCATCACATTCGCGACGCGGGTCGCACGGCCCGCCGCAAGCCCGCGCAAAAGCAGCGCGCGGCGGTCGCAAAAAACAGAAAAGCCCACCGATAAGGGGCGGGCTTTTTAGTAGAATACGGTCTGGTTGCGGGAGCAGGACTCGAACCTGCGACCTTCGGGTTATGAGCCCGACGAGCTGCCAACTGCTCCACCCCGCGTCAGAGGGGCGTACTATACGCCACTGAAGCGGATATGTGAAGCGTTTTCGGCATCTTTCCTTGACAGTGTTTACGTAAACCTGTAAAAGCAAGTGGGCGCATTTTTTGCGCTCAAAAGAGGAATCTTCATGGAAACTGGTACCGTCAAGTTCTTCAACGCCCAGAAGGGTTTTGGCTTCATTACCCCCGACGCCGGTGGCAAGGACTTGTTCGTCCACATCTCTCAGGTTCGCGGGGGTGCTCCGCTGCAAGACAACCAGCGAGTGCAATACCAGTCGCAACAGGGCAAGAAAGGCCCTGAAGCGGCCAATGTTTCCCCCGTTTGAACCCGCCGCTTTGCGGCAATGCTAAAGGACAGAATTGACTAAGATCGTCTTGAAACCCGGTGAGCCCGTTGAAGTTGCAATGCGGCGTTTCCGTAGGGCCATCCTCCAGACCGGCCTGATCGTTGAACTCAAGAGCCGTACCGCTTACGAGAAGCCCACGACCGAGCGCAAGCGCAAGAAGAAGGCAGCGGAATCGCGCCTTCGCAAACGTCTGCGCATGCAAATGCTGCCGAAGAAGATGTACTGATTCTGGCATTGCAAGCGGCGAGCGTGCTTCAGCGCGATTTGCCGCAGGCCGCGTGGGCCGTATGAATCCGCCAATCGTCACCTGGCGGATTTTCGTATTGGCGCGGCGCGGCCGGTAGTCCGGCCCTTCGGGGCCAGGCTTCCGCCACCCGCCCGACTCTTCCTGCGCTTCACCCTGCCCGTCGTTCCAGCGGAACCGAATGCGGCTGGTGTGTTGTATGCGCTCGCCTGTCCGGCGTGCCGCACATTCTCCCCGCCCCGCGCATTCCCCCCTGCTTCCCCGCCTGTTTCCCCGCTTTGATTCGCCCCGGCAACCGCCACGCCAGGGTATTGTGCCGCCTGTCGCTCGCGCAAGGCAGACCGCCCCGGCGGCCCGCCTGCACCGCCGGCTGCCGCGTCAGCTGCGCGCGGCGATCAGCGCGCCGGCGCCGATCAGCGTGATGCCGCCTGCCCGCTGCACGTTGGCCTGCGCGCGCCGCGTGGTCAGGCGGGTCGCCAGCGCACGCGCCAGCATGGCGTAGATCGCGGCGTTGGCCGTGGCCATCACGACGAAGGTGGGAATCAGCACCACTGCCTGCGGCCAGAATGCCTGGCGGGCATCGAGGAACTGCGGCACGAAGGCCACGAAGAAAACGATGCTCTTGGGGTTGAGCGCCGTCACCAGCCAGGCTTTGCCAAAGCGCTGCCTGCTGCTGCCGGACTGCGACTTGACCGCCATTGCGCTCGCGCGCGATGCGCCGCGCAGGGCCTGGATGCCCAGGTAGACCAGGTAGGCGGCACCGGCCCACTTCAGTGCCGTGAAGAGCGCCGCCGAGGTGGCGAGCACCGCGCCGAGCCCGGCCATCGACAAGGTGAAGGCGGTCAGGTCGCCGGCTGCCACGCCGGCCACCGTCGCGTAGGCCGAGCGGCCGCGATGGGCAAGTGCATCGCCAATCACGAGCAGGATGGTCGGCCCCGGGATGATCAGCACCACGATGCTTGTCAGCACGAATGCCAGCCAGTGTTCGAAAGACATTGCGGCTCCTCTGGGGATACTGGAATATCCGGCGCGCCGTTCAGGCGGCCGGCATCGGGAAGACAAGGCAGGTCGTGGTCGCGTAGGCGTACAGCTTGCCTTGCGTATCGATGATACGACCCTCGGCGATGCCGATCTGCGTGCTCAGGTTGATCACCTTGCCTTCCGCGCGGATCGGCCCCGTGCGGGTGGTCAGCGGCCGCACGTAGTTCACCTTGAGTTCCAGCGTAGTGTAGCCCTTGCCCGCCGGCAGCATGGTGTGCACGGCGCAGCCCACGCAGGAATCGAGCAGCGTTGCGGCATAGCCGCCGTGCACGGTGCCGATGGGATTGTAGTGCTGCGGCCCGGGCGTGCCCTGGAAGACAAAGCGCCCGGACCCGAATTCCACCGGCACGAAATCCATCAATTGCGCGATGGGTGCGCCGGGCACATTGCCCGCCATCATGTCCTCGAAGAACTGCAGGCCGGTCCGTTCGGCCAGCTGCGCCATCGTCGCCACGCCGGGCTCGCCCAGCCTTGCACGTGCCCGGCGTTCATCCTCCTGCCACTGGGCCAGTACGTCCTCTGCACTCATTGGTCGGTCTCCTTTTCGTCCTTGTGGCCTGAATATTCTGTCCGGCGCCCGGCTGCAGGGCACAGGCTGCCAGCCAGCAAGATAACTGCTTCCGGCATTCCTTGCTGCGGCGCGCCACAAAACATCCCTCCCACTGCCTGCATAATGGTGGATATTGCGCCAGCGGCGCGCATTCTTTCCCGGTCCTGCCTTGACTGCCATTCTCGAACTACGCAACGTAAGCAAGCAATACGGCGACACCATGGTGGTGAACGACCTGAGCCTGCGCGTGCAGCGCGGCCAGTGCTTCGGCCTGCTGGGGCCCAATGGCGCCGGCAAGACCACCACGCTGCGGCTGCTGCTCGGCCTGACCACGCCGGCTTCCGGCACGCTCACACTGTGCGGCGAGCCGATCCCGCAGCGCGCGCCGCAGGCGCGCATGCGGGTGGGCGTGGTGCCGCAGTTCGACAACCTGGATCCGGATTTCACGGTGGTCGAGAACCTGCGCATCTTTGGCCGCTACTTCGGCCTGGAGCGCGCCGAGATCGAGCGCCGCGTACCGGCACTGCTGGAGTTCGCCCGGCTCGAGAGCCGCGCCGGCGCGCAGGTGCGTGATCTTTCGGGCGGCATGCGCCGGCGCCTGACGGTCGCGCGCGCGCTGATCAACGACCCCGACCTGCTGGTCATGGACGAACCCACCACCGGCCTGGACCCGCAGGCACGCCACCTGATCTGGGAGCGCCTGAAATCGCTGCTGGCCAGCGGCAAGACCATCCTGCTGACCACGCACTTCATGGAAGAGGCAGAGCGCCTGTGCAACTACCTGTGCGTGATCGACGGTGGCAGCAAGATCGCGCAAGGCAAGCCGCACGAACTGATCGACAGCCAGATCGGCTGCGATGTGGTGGAGGTCTACGGCGACAACCTGGCGCCGCTGCGTGGCGAGTTGCAGCCACTGGCCATACGCACCGAGATGAGCGGCGAGACGCTGTTCTGCTATGTGAAGGAGCCGGCCCCGCTGCTGGCGGCGTTGCATGGCCGCGCCGGCGTGCGCTACCTGCACCGGCCGGCCAACCTGGAGGACGTCTTCCTCAAGCTGACCGGGCGCGAGATGCGCGACTGAAGCGCGCCTCGCCAAGGCGAGGCCGATCAAACGGATCGAACGATTGAACATGAGCGAACAAGACCCCCGCCCGAGCGGTACGCCAGCGGCCACCGCGCCGCCGCGCATGCCCGCGCCGCCGCAGCACTACCCGCAGCCGCTGCTGCCCTTGAACGCGCGCAACTGGACCATGGTCTGGTATCGCAACTTCATGGTGTGGAAGAAGCTGGCGATCCCCTCCATGATCGGCAACCTGGCCGATCCGATGATCTACCTGTTCGGCCTGGGCCTCGGGCTGGGCCTGCTGGTCGGCCAGGTCAACGGCGTGTCCTATATCGCCTTCCTCGCCGCCGGCACCACCGCATCCAGCGTGATGATGTCGGCCAGCTTCGAGTCGATGTATTCGGCCTTCTCGCGCATGCACGTGCAGCGCACCTGGGAGGCCATCATGCATGCGCCCCTGACCCTGGGCGATGTCGTGCTGGGCGAGATCATGTGGGCCGCCAGCAAGGCGGTGCTGTCGGGCCTGGCGATCATGCTGGTGGCTGGCGCGCTGGGTTATGCGCAGATGCCCGGCGCGCTGCTGGCGCTGCCGGTGATCGTGCTGGCCGGCATTGCCTTCGCCAGCCTGGCCATGATCGTCACGGCGCTGGCGCCGAGCTATGACTTCTTCATGTTCTACCAGACGCTGGTGATGACGCCGATGCTGCTGCTGTCCGGCGTATTCTTCCCGCTCGAGCAATTGCCCGCCGGAGCGCGGGCCGCCACGCAGCTGCTGCCGCTGGCGCACACGGTTGCGCTGATCCGCCCCATCATGCTGGGGCGCCCGATCGACAACCTGGCGCTGCATCTTGGGGTGCTGTGCGCCTATGCGGCGGTGGCCCTGGTAGTGGCGCTGATGCTGCTGCGCCGCAGGCTGTTGCGATGAGCCGCCAGATGCAAGGAAGCGGCCGTAGCACCAGCATCGTCGCCAGCCACGCCGCCCTGCTCGCGGCGCTCACGACATGTACGCTGCTGGGCGCCTGCAGCGTGGTCGGCGCCACCGTGGCCGTGGGCAGTGCCGTGGTGTCCACCGCGGCCACCGTGGGCTCCGCTGCCGTCAGCGTGACCACCACCGCCGTCGAAACCACGTATGGCGTCACCAAGGCCGGCGTGCAGGCAGTGGCCGGCAGCAGCGACTAGCGGCTGCTGCCGGCCACTGCCAGCGGCCTCAGCCCTGCAGTCCGCGCAGCAGGTCGGCCTTCAGGTCTTCCACCGACTCCAGGCCCACCGCCATGCGGATCAGCCCCTCGCCGATGCCGGCCGCGGCCTTGGCTTCCGGGCTGACACGCGCATGCGTGGTGGTGTACGGGTGCGTCACGGTGGTGCGTGTGTCGCCCAGGTTGCCGGTGATCGAGCACACGCGGGTGTTGTCGATCACGCGCCAGGCATTGGCACGCTGTTGCTCCGGCGTATCGCCCTTGAGCTCGAACGACACGATGGCGCCGCCCCCGCTCTGCTGGCGCCGGGCCACTTCGTACTGCGGGTGCGATTTCAGTGCGGGGTGGTAGACGCGCGCGACCGCGGGATGCGACTCCAGGAATTCCGCCAGCACCAGCGCGCTCGCGCTGTGGCGCTCCATGCGGATCGCCAGCGTCTCCATCCCCTTGAGCAACACCCACGCATTGAAGGCGGACAGCGTCGGACCGGCCGTGCGCACGAAGGGGAATACCTTGCCCATGATGAAGTCGTGCGAACCGACCACGGCGCCGCCGAGCACGCGGCCCTGGCCGTCGATATGCTTGGTGGCCGAGTGCACGACGATGTCGGCGCCGAACTTCATCGGCTGCTGCAGCGCCGGCGAACAGAAGCAGTTATCCACCACCAGCAGCGCACCGGCATTGTGGGCGATGTCCGCAACCGCGGCGATGTCGGCCACTTCGGTAAGCGGGTTGGACGGCGTCTCCAGGAAGAACAGCTTGGTGTTGGGCTTGACCGCCGCGCGCCAGGCGCCGAGGTCGGTGCCGTCGACGAAGGTGGTCTCCACGCCGAACTTGGCGAAGATATTGGAGAACAGCGTCATGGTCGAGCCGAAGATGGCCCGCGAGCTGACCAGGTGATCGCCCGCCTGCGTCGATGACATCACGATCGACATGATCGCGCTCATGCCCGATGCCGTGGCCATGCAGGCCTCGGCGCCTTCCAGCGCGGCCAGGCGCGTCTGGAACATCGCCACGGTGGGGTTGGTGAAGCGCGAATAGGTGAAGCCCGTCTCCGAATTGGCAAAGCGTTCCGCGGCTTCGGCGGCGCTGTTGAAGCAGAAGCTGGAGGTCAGGTACATCGCCTCCGAGTGCTCCATGAACTCGCTGCGCATGGTGCCGGCGCGCACGCCGAGCGTATCGATGCCGAGGGAGTCGAGGGGAAGCGGTTCGTTCATGATGGACAGGCGGTGATACCCGCGCGGTTATAGGTAAAAGCGGTGCAAACGTCGGATGCGCTGAACACGTTGCGCCGGCCACCGGGTCGTACGGGTGCGGCCGGCAACAAAAAGCCCGTGCGATCCATTGGCCTGGCTGGCCGAATCGACGGGCTGCTTGTGTCTGGGAGGATAGGCTCCGCGCTGCGGCGGGATGCAGGCTTGCCTTCGTGCCTTCGGTGCGCACGACCGGGAAGCCGGCCTTCCGCTTTAGCTGTTTCGGGCATTTCCCTGTGACGGGTCATTTCCTGTTCCGGCAATCACGCTCCGGCAGGACCCGCGTCCGCAAGCTGACAATCAAATCGACGCCCGGCCATGTTACGGCCGGGCCCGGTCTGCGTCAACTCCACGGCGCGCGCCGGCGCGGCTGCCCGGACTTACTCGTTGCTGCCCGAGCGCTGCAGGTGCAGCTGCGAGCGCTCTGCATCGCCGCCGGTGCCGTCGCGGTCGGCCTGGCTGCGCGCCGTTTCCAGGCGTTCGAGGTAGGCCTCGTCGATATCGCCGGTGACGTAGCGGCCATCGAAGCACGAGGCGTCGAAGTCGTTCAGCTTGGGGTTGATATCGCGCACGGCCTGCTTCATCGCATCGACATCCTGGTAGACCAGCTTGTCCGCGCCGATGATCTTTGCGATCTCTTCATGGCTGCGGCCGTGGGCGACCAGTTCGCTGCGGGTCGGCATGTCGATGCCGTAGACGTTGGGGAACTTCACCGGCGGCGCGGCCGAAGCGAAGATGACCTTGTTGGCGCCGGCGTCGCGCGCCATCTGCACGATCTCGAACGAGGTGGTGCCGCGCACGATGGAGTCGTCCACGATCAGCACGTTCTTGCCCTTGAACTCCACGCCCATGGCATTGAGCTTCTGGCGCACGGACTTCTTGCGCACCGCCTGGCCCGGCATGATGAAGGTACGGCCCACGTAGCGGTTCTTGAAGAACCCTTCGCGATAGCCGACGCCCAGCTTGTTGGCCACCTGCATGGCCGCGGGGCGGCTGGAATCGGGAATCGGCATCACCACGTCGATGTCGCCGGCGGAGATTTCGCTGCGGATCTTCTCGGCCAGGTAGTCGCCCATGCGCAGGCGCGCGTCGTACACGGGCACGCCATCGATGCACGAGTCCGGGCGCGCCAGGTAGACGTACTCGAAGATGCAGGGCGTGAGCACCGGATTGTCGGCGCACTGCTGCGTGTAGAGCTTGCCGTCGAGGTCGATGAAGATGGCCTCGCCGGGCGCAACGTCGCGCTCGAGCTTGTAGCCGATGCCTTCGAGCGCCACCGATTCGGAAGCAACCATCCACTCCTTGCCGGTCGGCGTTTCGACGCTGCCCAGGCACAGCGGACGGATGCCGAACGGGTCGCGCACGGCCAGCATGCCGTAGCCGGCGATCTGCGCGGCGATGGCGTACGAGCCGCGCACGCGGCGGTGCATGCCGGCCACGGCCCTGAAGATGGTGGCCGGGTCCAGCGCGAGGCCGCTGCTGGCGCGCTGCAGTTCGTCGGCCAGCACGTTGAGCAGCACTTCGGTGTCGGAGTGCGTGTTGATGTGGCGACGGTCGCGGCTGAACAGCTCCTCGTGCAACTGCTTCCAGTTGGTCAGGTTGCCGTTGTGGGCCAGGATCACGCCGTAGGGCGCATTGACGTAGAACGGCTGGGCTTCTTCCTCGCTCGAAGCCGAACCGGCGGTGGGGTAACGCACCTGGCCGATGCCGGCGGCACCGGGCAGGCCGCGCATATTGCGCGTGCGAAACACGTCGCGCACCAGGCCGTTGGCCTTGTGCATGTGGAAGGTGCTGCCATTCGCGGTAGCGATGCCGGCCGCATCCTGTCCACGATGTTGCAACAGCAGCAGGCTGTCGTAAATCAATTGGTTAACGGGCGTGGAGGAAACCACACCGACGATACCGCACATGCCAAGCTCCCAGGAAAAGCGTTTGAATCGGGGCGCGGCCCTGCCCTTGTAGGACGGGGCCCGCGTACTACCGGCCGGGGGATCTGCCCGGCCTCATGTCTTGACGTACTTGGCGACTTCCGGCGGCAACCACGGCCGCAGCGACTCCATCGCCTGCATCACGTAGGGCCGGGACAGCGCATCGCGCCAGAACGCCTCTTCAGGCAGTTTGGTGAGCCCGGCCAGGGTCACCACGAACATCACCACCAGCACGCCGCGCAGCAGGCCGAACACCAGCCCCAGGCCGCGGTCTGCGGGCTTGAGCCCGGTTTTTTCCAGCAACTGGCCCAGCACGGCGCCGGCCAGCCCCGCGGCGATCACCGTGCCGATGAACAGCACGCCGAACCCGAGCGCGCCACGCGCCAGCTCGCCGCCCGGCACCGACTCCGGAATCCAGCGCGCCGCCGTGCCGGCGAAGTGATAGGCCACCAGGAACGCCACCACCCAGCCGATCAGCGCAAGCACTTCGCGCACCAGGCCGCGCAGCACGCCGATCAGGCTGGAAGCAATCAGGATAAAGGCGACGCTGTAATCGAAGAAAGTCGGATGCATGCAAATACGGTGTCACGAGGCGGCTGCCGGACGGATCCGGGGCCGCCACCGCTTCATTGTTCGATCACCTTGGCGGTCAGGCCCGCGGCGCGTACCCGCTTTTCGGCCGCATCGGCCGCTTCGCGGTCGGAAAACGGGCCAGCCCGCAGCAGGACGCGCTCGCCATCGGCCAGCACCTTCTTCTCGATATAGGCCGGCACCTTGCTGGCCTTGAGCTTGGCCAGCCATCCCTTGGCCTTGTCTTCCGAGGAGAAGGCCCCGACCAGCACCAGGAACTTGCCGCTGCCGGTCTTGGCCTCGGCGCGCGCTGCGGGCTTGTCGGCAGGCTTGTCGGACTTATCGGACTTATCGGACTTGTCGGACTTGTCGCTGGCGACAGGCGCCGCGGCGGCGGGCTTGCCGTCGCCGGTATCGGCCACCAGTTCCTCGCCGGCGTCCAGCCCCTGGGTATCCGCCTTGGATTGCGGCGTCGGCGGCAGCGGATCCGCCTTGCGGGTATCGGCCTTGGCCTTGGCCCCGCCCTGGCCGCCGTCGACCCGCACGGAGATATTCTCGACGAGCGGGCGCGGCTGGGTCTCGAAGACGATCGGCAGCACGATGACCGCCGCGACCATCAGCACCACGGCCCCGATCAGGCGCCGGCGCGCCCGCTGCTTCTGCGGGAATTCCGGGTCGAGCGTGTCGTCCGCGTACTCCTCGGCCAGGCGTCGCGACGAGGCGATGCCCGCACCCGGGTCCGAACGCGAGCGGCGCCCGCGCTCCGGTGCCGGGGCATTGCCCTTGCGGGAAGAAAACAGCGAAAGCAGGCCCATAGATTGGTTCGGTGCTCCGGCCGGAAACCCGGCCGTTGAAAATGTCGCTCAGTCTGCGCGGCGGTTGGCTCCGGCGTCAGCCCCGGAAGCACGCCTGGCGGCCGCGCACCTCAATTTGCCTGCGTGGCGCGATACGCCATCACCCCCGCCACGGTGTAGAACGATCCGAAGACCAGAATTCTATCATTCTCGGTCGCCCTGCCGAGGGCATCCCGGTAAGCCGCCTCGGGGCTGGGAAAACAGGCCGCGGTGGCATCCGGGCCGGGCTGGAAACCGCCCTCTTCCAGCCTTGCGAGCAAATCCGCCGCGCTGGCCGCGCGAGGCGTGGGCAGGTCGCACAGGCACCAGTGATCCACCTTGTCGGCCAACTGACGCAGCACGCCCGCTATGTCCTTGTCTTCCATTGCGCCGAACACGGCATAGGTGTAACGGAAGAAGCCCATATTCTCGAGATTCTGGCCCAGCGTAGCCGCCGCATGCGGGTTGTGCGCCACATCGAGAATCACCGCGGGACGCCCCGGCATGACCTGGAAGCGGCCCGGCAGCTCCACGAAGGCCAGCCCGTTGCGCACCTCCTGCGCGCTCACCGGCAGGCGCGACCGCATGGCCTGCAGCGCCGCCAGTGCCGCCGAGGCGTTGAGCAACTGGTTGGCACCGCGCAGCGCCGGATAGCCCAGGCCGTTGAGCTTGCGCTCGCGCCCGCTCCACTCCCACTGCTGGCGCTCCTGGCCCTTGGAGGCCTGGCTGCGAAAATCGCGGCCCACCAGCCACAGGTCCGCGCCGATGGCCTGCGCATGGTCGATGACAGACTGCGGCGGCACCGGATCGCCCACGATGGCGGGCACACCGGGGCGGAAGATGCCGGCCTTCTCGTAGCCGATCTTCTCGCGCGTATCGCCCAGGTAGTGCGTGTGGTCGATATCCACGCTGGTCAGCACGGCGCAATCGGTGTCGATCACATTGACCGCGTCCAGCCGGCCGCCCAGTCCCACTTCCAGGACCATGGCGTCGAGCCCCGCCGCGGCGAAGGCTTGGATGATGGCCAGCGTGGTGAACTCGAAATAGGTCAGGCTGACCGGATCGGCAAAGCTGGTGCGCGCACGCTCGACCGCCTCGAAGTGCGGCAGCAACTGCGCATCGGTGGCGAACTCGCCATTGATGCGCGCGCGCTCATTGAACGAGATCAGGTGCGGCGAGGTATGGCAGCCCACCTTGTAGCCCGCCTCGAGCAGGATGCGCTCCAGCATGGCGCACGTGGAGCCCTTGCCGTTGGTGCCGCCCACCGTGAACACCACCGCATCGATGCGCAGCCCCAGGGCTTCCTTGACGCGGGTGATGCGCGCCAGGCCCATGTCGATGCCGACCGGATGGGCGGTTTCGAGATGGTTGAGCCATTCGGGGAGGGAAGTGAAGATCGGCATGATGGGCGTGGTCTTGTACGGGATGTTGCTGTGGAGCGTTGGGGGCCGAGCGCGGCCCGGGATGCTGGATCTGCCTATAGCTTAGACGCCGGCTGCGGCAATGAGGACGCCAGCGCGAGGAAGGGATATTGGGGCACCTGGGCTAAACTCAACGACCAGGCCGGCATGAGCGCCGCCCCTGCCGAAAGCCGCCCACAAACGAAAAAGCGCGAACGAGCGTCCGCGCTTTCCCTCTCACCGGATCCGGCTGGCGTCCTTACGCTACCGCATCCGCCGGCTGCTTCTGCAGCAGCGCCAGCAACTGCGCGATCTCGTCGCGCATCTTGCGGCGGTCGACGATCATGTCGATCGCGCCCTTCTGCAGCAGGAATTCGGCTCGCTGGAAGCCTTCCGGCAGTTTTTCGCGCACGGTCTGCTCGATCACGCGCGGGCCGGCAAAACCGATCAGCGCCTTGGGCTCGGCGATCACCACGTCGCCGAGGAAGGCGAAGCTGGCGGAGACGCCACCCATGGTGGGGTCGGTCAGCACGCTGATGAACGGCAGCTTGGCAGCCGACAACTGGTTCAGCATCGAGGTCGTCTTGGCCATCTGCAGCAGCGACAGCAGGCTTTCCTGCATGCGCGCGCCGCCGGTGGCGGTGATGCAGATGAACGGCACTTTCTGTTCCAGCGCGGCCTGGGCCCCGCGCACGAAGCGCTCGCCCACCACGGAGCCCATCGAGCCGCCCATGAACTCGAACTCGAAGCAGCTCACCACCACCGGGATCGTATGGATCGCGCCGCCGATGACGACCATGGCATCGGTCTCGCCGGTGTCATCCATGGCGGCCTTGATGCGGTCCGGATATTTCTTGGTGTCCTTGAACTTGAGCGCGTCGACCGGGACAATCTCCTGGCCGATCTCATAGCGGCCTTCGGCGTCCAGCAGCCCGTCCAGGCGCTCGCGCGCGCGGATGCGCATATGGTGGTCGCACTTCGGGCAGACGTGCAGATTGGCCTCGACGTCGGTGCGGTACAGAACCGACTCGCACGACGGGCACTTGACCCACAGCCCTTCCGGAATGCCCTTGCGGGTGGAGGGGTCGGTCTGTTGAATCTTGGGAGGGAGGAGTTTATCCAACCAGCTCATGAAAGGCTCCTTTCGGCACATGCGCGGAACATGTCAGGCCGCGAATTTACCACGCCTGCCGTTCGCAGTCCCCGTTCCGCCGGGTCAATGCGCACGTTGCGGCACTTAACCGCCAAATTCAATGTTGTCGCCGCCGCACCGCCCGCACAAGGCATGCGCGGCGGTGCCGCCCGAATCACCTTCAGGCGTCGAGCGCCTGGCGGATCTCCGCGATAAAGGCCCGCAGCGATTCCACTGCCTGGCCGCGCGGCGCATCTTCGAGCAACTGCACCAGGCGGCTGCCGATCACCACCGCGTCGGCCACGCTGCCGATCGCGCGGGCGGTCTGCGCGTCGCGGATGCCGAAGCCCACGCCCACCGGCAGGTTGGCGTGACGCTTGATCAGCGGAATGCGCGCGGCCACGCTGTCGAGATCCAGCGTAGCCGAGCCGGTCACGCCCTTGAGCGATACATAGTAAAGATAGCCGCTGGCGACCTTGGCCACCGCCTCGATGCGGTCATCGGTGGAGGTCGGCGCCAGCAGGAAGATCGGATCCATGTCGCTGGCGCGCATCAGCGCGGCGAAGGACTCGCACTCCTCGGGCGGATAGTCCACCACCAGCACGCCATCCACGCCGGCCGCGCGCGCGGCGCGGGCGAAGGTTTCCTCCCCCATGCGCTCGATCGGGTTGGCGTAGCCCATCAGCACCACCGGCGTGGCGTTGTCGGTCTGGCGGAACTCGGCCACCCAGGCCAGCACCTGGGTCAGCGACACGCCCTGCGCCAGCGCGCGCTCGGAGGCGCGCTGGATCACCGGGCCGTCGGCCATCGGATCGGAGAACGGCACGCCGAGCTCGATCACGTCGGCGCCGCCCGCCACCAGCGCATGCATCAGCGCGACGGTCAGGCCGGGCTCGGGATCGCCGGCGGTGATGAACGGAATCAGGCCCTTCTTGTTCTGCGCGGCCAGCGCCGCGAAAGTCGATTGGATTCGGGACATGGTCATTTGGCAAAGTTGGGCAGCGGCGTGGACGAGGCAGCCTGCATGGGCTCGTCGTTCGCTGCGGCGATGATCAGGGCGGCGGGCTCGGCCTGCGGCGCGATGATGCACTTGGCGACGCGCTCGCGCGCCACGCTGGCGTACTCGGGATTCATCTCGAACCCGACGAAACGCCGTCCGTGCTGCGCGCAGGCCACCGCGGTGGTGCCGCTGCCGGTGAAGGGATCGAGCACCAGCCCGCCGGGCGGGCAGCTGGCCAGCACCATGCGCTGCACGATGTCGAGCGGCTTCTGGGTCGGGTGGGCGGCGCGCTCCGGGTCCTGGCGGTGAATGCGCGGCACGCTCCACAGGTCCTTCGGGTTGTAGCCCACCTCCAGCCACTTCTTGCCCTCGAAGCGCGGGCGGCTGCGTGCCTTCTTGGTCTCGGCGTCGTACGGCACGCGCACCGGGTCGAGGTCGAAGTAGTAGTCGCGCGCCCGCGCGAAAAAGCCGATGTTGTCGTGCACCGAGGAAAACTTGCGCGTGGTGCCGCCCATGCTCGGCACGCGCCGGTCCCAGATGATCTCGTTGATCATGGTCAGGCGCTGCTTGAGCATCACGAACAGCTCGGGCGAGTACTGCCAGGTGCAGAACAGGTAGAGCGAGCCGCGCGGCGCCAGCTTGGGCACCACGGCGTCGATCCACGCGGCCGACCACTCCAGGTAGGCCGGCCCCGAGAGGCGGTCGGAATCGTTGCCGTAGTCCTTGCCCAGGCCGTAGGGCGGATCGGCCACGATCAGGTCGATCGACTCGTCGGCAAGGCGCTTGATGCCCTCCAGCATGTCTTCCTGGTACAGCAGCAGCTGCGGCGCCGCGCTCGGCGCGGTTGCGGTGCCACCCTCGGTGGCGCCTGGCGTGAACAGATCGCGCATCAGAGCTTCAGCCCCGAACGCTCGGCCACGGTGTGCATGTCCTTGTCGCCGCGCCCGGACAGGTTCACCAGCAGCAGCTGGTCCTTGGGCAAGGTCGGCGCCAGCTTGCAGGCGTAGGCGATGGCGTGGCTCGATTCCAGCGCGGGAATGATGCCCTCGATGCGGCAACAGTCATGGAAGGCCTTGAGCGCTTCCTCGTCGGTGATGGGCACGTATTCGGCGCGGCCGATGTCCTTGAGCCAGGCATGCTCGGGGCCGACGCCCGGGTAGTCCAGGCCCGCCGAGATCGAATGGGTCTCGATGATCTGGCCGTTGGCGTCCTGCAGCAGGTAGGTACGATTGCCGTGCAGCACGCCCGGCGAGCCGCCGATCAGCGCGGCCGCGTGACGGCCGGTGTCGAGCCCGTCGCCGGCGGCTTCGACGCCGATCAGGCGCACGTCCTTGTGCTCGATGTACGGGTAGAAGATGCCCATGGCATTGGAGCCGCCGCCCACGCAGGCGATCACGGCATCAGGCTGGCGGCCGGTCAGCTCGGGCATCTGCACCTTGGATTCTTCGCCGATCACGCACTGGAAGTCGCGCACCATCATCGGGTAGGGATGCGGCCCGGCCACGGTACCGATGATGTAGAAGGTGTTCTCGACGTTGGTGACCCAGTCGCGCATGGCTTCGTTGAGCGCGTCCTTCAGGGTCTTGGAGCCGCTTTCCACCGGCACCACGGTAGCGCCCAGCAGCTTCATGCGGTAGACGTTGGCAGCCTGGCGCTTGACGTCTTCCGAACCCATGTAGACCACGCACTCCATGCCGAAGCGCGCGGCGATGGTGGCCGTGGCCACGCCGTGCTGTCCGGCGCCGGTCTCGGCGATCACGCGGGGCTTGCCCATGCGCTTGGCCAGCAGGGCCTGGCCGATCACGTTGTTGATCTTGTGGGCGCCGGTGTGGTTCAGGTCCTCGCGCTTGAAATAGATCTGCGCGCCGCCGAGCGTCTCGCTCCAGCGCTGCGCATGATAGATCGGCGAGGGGCGGCCGACGAAGTGCTTGAGCTCGCGACGGTATTCCGCATCGAACTCGGGGTCCTTCTGGTAGTGAGCGTAGGCTTCGCGCAGTTCGTCCAGTGCATGCACCAGCGTCTCGGAAACGAAGGAACCACCATAGGGGCCGAAATGGCCACGGGAATCGGGCAGGTCGTACATGTGTCAGCTCGTCTGATCAGGACCCCTGGCCGGTCTGGCAGGAATCCGATGAAATGGGGTCGTGCGCCTGGCAGGCGCGGGGCATGCGGAAAACCGGAAAGCGGCAGATGGGAAGCGCCCGCCTCACCCGGCATCCGCGCTGCGCACTGCGCGCACGAACGCGGCAATCCTGGCGTGATCTTTCACGCCCTTGGCAGCCTCCACGCCGCTGCTTACATCGACAGCGTAAGGCCGCACGCGCTCAATCGCGCCAGCGACGTTTTGCGCGTTCAACCCACCACTCAAAACGATCCGAGGAGCGGCGCTTGCGGGCGGGTTGTGGATAGGCGGAAGCCATGCGGGGGGTATCAGGGTCCAGTCGAAGACGTGGCCGCCACCGCCGTAGCCTTCGACGAAGGCATCGAGCAGCAAGGCAGCGGCATCGCGGTGCAGATTCGCGAATTCTACCAAATCGAGGGCCGGCTGGACGCGTGCCGCACGCAGAAATGGCAACTGGCAACGCCGCGCGATCAGTGCGCAGTCCTCCGGCGTCTCGTCGCCATGGAGCTGCAGTAGCGTAAGCGGCACCCGCTCAGCCACATGCGCGATCTCCTCGGCATCCGCGTTGACGAACAGGCCGACCACGGAGACGAACGGCCCGGCCGCCTCCGCCAGCGCGGCCGCCTGCGCCACCTCGACGTAGCGGGGGCTGCCCGGATAGAACACCAGGCCGATCGCGTCGGCGCCGGCATCGACGGCGGCGCGCACGTCCTCTTCGCGCGTGAGGCCGCAGATCTTGATGCGCGTGCGGCGCGGCGCGGCGGCGGCCGGTTCAGGCAACGGGTTCATCGGCAAACACTCCATGGAACAGGCTGCCGGTCGCGTCGGCGGCGGGCAGGCGGTAGGGCTCAGGATACTTCACGCCGGCCAGGTAGAGGCCATCCGGCATAAAGGTGGGCGCGGCCTTGGCACGGTCGCGCCCGGCCAGGATCTGCGCCAGCCATGACGGCGGGTAACGCCCGCGTCCGACCGCCACCAGGCATCCCATCAGGTTGCGCACCATATGGTGCAGGAAGGCACTGGCGCGAAAGCGCACGAAGAGCCAGTTGCCGTCGGCCTTGAGGCTGACGTCGTACATGGTCTTGACGGGCGACTTGGCCTGGCATTCGGCCGCGCGGAAGGCGGAGAAGTCGTGCTCGCCCAGCAGGCAGCCGGCGGCCTCGCGCATGGCATCCGCATTCAGCCCCTGCCCCGGCGGCAGCATCAGGTAGCCCGCCCTGCCGTGCACCAGCGGTACCCGGTGGGGCCCCACGTAGAGCGCGTAGTAGTACATGCGTTCGAAGGCCAGGAAGCGGGCGTGGAAGCCTTCGTCGACCGGCTGCGCCCACTGCAGCGAGATCGATGGCGGCAGGAAGGCATTGATGCCGCGTACCCACGAGAACGGTTCGCGCGAAAGCTCGGTATCGAGATGAATGACCTGGCCCAGCGCATGCACGCCGCTATCGGTGCGCCCGGCCACCGTGGTGAGCATGCGCGTGCCGGCAAAGCGCTCGATCGCATCCTCGAGCCGGTCCTGCACCGTATTGCGGTGCGGTTGCGACTGCCAGCCTGAGAAGCTGGCACCGTCGTAGTGGAGGCCTAGGGCGATGCGGGTCATGTAACGAAAAGCGGGTGGCGGACGAGGAACAGGAAACCGAACAGCGAGCGAACAGGGAGCGAACGGGAAGCGGCCGGCGCGTGCCGCGGCAACCCCAAAAACAAATGCGCCGGAAGCCACGCTCCCGGCGCATCCGCGGCGGGCCGGCGCATCCGCGCCCAGCCCGCCATCATACAGGCTCGCCTGTCAGGCCACCTCGCGCAGCAGGGAACGGGCCTCGGTCTGCAGCGGTTCCTGCGACTGGTCGACCACTTCCTGCAGCAGCTCCCGCGCGCCCTCCCTGTCGCCGATCTCGATGTAGGCGCGCGCCAGATCGAACTTGATCTGCATGTCGCGGCCGCCATCGGCGGGATCGGCCGACAAGGTGCTCGGCGAAATGCCGTGCACCGTGTCGAACGCGCTTTCGGCACTGACCCGCGCCAGGTCGATCGGCTCGGACAGCTTGCCATCGCGCAGCATGGTGGGTGCCGGCAACGACACGCCCGCATCCCGCAAAGGCTCGTCGAACGCGGCGGACAGGTGATCAGCGTTGGCGCTGGCCGGGCCCGACGCATTCAGGTCCAGTGAGATGCCGGACATATCGAAGTCCATCGGGCGGCTGCGCGTGGGGGCGTCGAGCGGCGGTACGTCGTTGCCGCCAAGGCTGTGCGCGCCGGCCGGCGCGGGCAGGTCGAGGTCGAGACCGTCGTCCAGGCGCGTGGCCAGCGCCGAGGGCGCCTCGGCATGGCCGAACGCCAGCGCGGCGGACTCCGGCGCCGTGATCGGCGTGCCGGCCGCCGGCGCGGGAAAGCCGTCCAGCGGCATGGCCAGGTCGGCCAGGTCAGACATGGCCGTCTCGCGCGGCGGTGCGGCCGGATCCTGCGAGGGATCGTGGGTACGCCACTGATCGCCCGGCAGGGTCGTGGTGTCGCTCGCGATATCGGGCGCCACGCTCAGGTACAAGGCATTGCCCGGGTCCAGGCGGCGTCCCATCTCGATCGCCTGTGCCCACTCCGCCCCCTGCCCGCCCGTCTGGGCGAACATTTCTTCTGCAATCACGCGAAAACCTTCCACATCCTGACGATTGTTGTAGATCTCCAAGAGCTTGAGGCGAATCGCCTGGCGCTCAGGATTTTGCTCCAGGGCTTCGCGCAGGATCTCTTCGGCCTGCACATCGCGCCCATAGGCGATATAGACATCCGCCTCGGCGATCGGATCGACCTCGTTGGCTTCCGCGGTGTTGTTGCCGATGCGGAAATCCGCGCCGAACACACTGTGCTGCGAGGTGTCGACGCTCTGCCCGCCGGCCGCGCCGAACAGCGAGTGGCCGCCGGCCATGACGGTGCTTTCCTGCGACAGGATGCTGTCCTGGAAGGCGGCGTTCTCGCTGGCCTTCTGCTGCTGCCGGCGGCGATAGATCGCATAGCCGCCCAGCAAGGCGATCAGCAAGCCGCCACCGGGCAGCAGCATCGGGTTGGCCAGCACGCCATCGAGGAAGGACGGCTGCGCCACCGGCTGAGGCTGCGTCACCACGGGCGGACGCGTGGCCGCCGGTGCGGAAGCGGCGGCAGGCTTGGCGGCGGCTGCCACCTCGGCGCCGGCGCCGCTGGCACCGGCCGCGGCGGCCGTGGCTTGCGG
>NZ_JBFTLQ010000117.1:0-18460 GCF_056396525.1 Cupriavidus sp. 05T41 | reverse complement strand
ACCTTGCTGGGCAATACGCTTGCGCCACAGGCAGACCGTTTGCACCGAGACATCCAGTTCCCGCGCAATGGCTGTATTGGCGTGGCCCTCGTGGGCCCACAACGCGATTCGCGCGCGCATCACATCTCGCTGCGGCGCCGTCTTGCGCTCGATCAGCGATAACAGTTCCTGTCTTTCTTTCTTCGCCAACTTCACTGGCGTTGCATGGCGGCCTCGACTCATCCCGCCATGATATCCGAGGCGATTATTTATTCAAGCTATTTACGGGATGTTGTACTAGCGGTGCCGGGGAGGCGCCAGAACGAATCGATGACGCCCTGAGGCGGCGCCGCTTMGTTGGAGTTTGACGCCGATGCCCCGGCGAAGGCGAGGCATTCACGGTCTGGGCGTTCCGCTCGAACTATGCCATTCTCAGCGCCACAATCAAGTCTTTTGCGATACGAGCAGATCGTTGATCAGACCGGTGTGCAGTTCGCCTGCGAGCCAGGGAGCGTAAGCCAGCATGCGCTGTAGCAACGGCAAGTTGGTTTTGACGCCAACAATGTCGGTTGCGGACAATGCCTCGCGTGCCAGCGCGATCGCTGCTTGCCGATCTGAAGCATGGACGATGATCTTGGCGATCATGGGGTCGTAGTAGGGACTGACCGTATTGCCTTCCGCATAGCCGGTCTCGACGCGAATTCCCGGGCCCGACGGCAGATGGAATACCTGCAGGGTGCCTGGCGAGGGGAAGAAGCGCACCKGATCCTCGGCGTAGATGCGCAGTTCGATAGCATGGCCCTCTACCCGAACCGGCGCGGACAGGACATCACGTAGATACTCCCCGGCGGCCAAGCGGATCTGGGCCTCGACCAGATCGATGCCGGTCACCGCTTCAGTCACAGCGTGCTCAACTTGCAGGCGGGTGTTCATCTCAAGAAAACTGTAGCTACCATCGCTGCCGCGCAGCATCTCGACCGTACCGATGACGTCGTAGCCCAGCTTGCCCAGCAGACGGGCCACCCGGTTGGCGATCTCGTCCGCTTCGCCGGGCGGCAGGGCCGGCGCACACGCTTCCTCGATGACTTTCTGGTGACGGCGCTGCACCGAGCAATCGCGCTCAAACAGATGGCGAGCGTTCCCGTGCCGGTCGGCCAGAATCTGGAATTCGATATGCCGTGGCCGTTCGAAGAGTTGCTCGAGATAGACATCGCCGTTGCCGAAGCTGCGTTGGGCCAAGGCCCGTGCGCGCGTCACCGCCTCGACCAGCGAGGTGGGGTCCTGCGCGGCGACCATGCCGATACCGCCGCCACCGCCGGCGGGCTTCACCAGCACCGGGTAGCCCACGGCTGCGCCGGCTGCTTCAATATCTCGGGGATCTTCGCCGACCACTTCAGAGGACCGGCACATTGGCATGCCATGCTCGGCCATCAGCGTACGCGCCCGCGTCTTATGGCCCATGGCATCGATCCAGTGCGGGCTCGGGCCGATGAACGTCAGTCCGGCAGCCTCCACGCTTCTCGCAAAGCCTGCATTTTCGGACAGAAAGCCGTATCCGGGATGCACGGCATCGGCGCGCGAGCGGCGCATCACGTCGAACAGGGCGCCTTCGTTTAGATAGCTTTGCACTGCCGGCCCTGGGCCAATGCAGTAAGCTTCATCCGCCTGTTGGACGTAAGGAAAATCGCGGTCGGCTTCGGAGTAGACTACGACCGAGCGCAGCCCCATTCGTTGCAGGGTGCGCAGCACGCGGGCAGCCACGGCCCCCCGGTTGGCAATCAGTACGGTTCGCATGGATTGGTCTCCTTTAGTAGCTGGTGGGCCAGGTGCGCATGAGGTGCTGACCCACGCCTCCAGTGAGCCGCAGCCGGTGTACTTCGAGCAAGCGCGACAGCGTTTGGCGCGTATCGACCGGGTTAATGACCATGTGCGCCGAGTAAGCTGCGCCCATGTCCCAGGCGGAGGTGTCGCTCTCCATCTGGCGCAGGAGGGTKGCGTAGAGTTCGGGGTCATCTTCTTGCTTCACGCCATGCACGATAGTGACGCCAGAACGCGGGTCCATGAAATTGACTTCGGCGGATACCCAGGCAATCAACTCGTCGGCATTACCGGCGCCGCCCATGTTGAGCACGGCCTGACCATACGATTTGCGCATAATGATGGCAATCTTCGGCACAGTGACCAGCGAGAGGGCATTCATCCAGTTCATCACCCTGCCGACGGCGCCGCGGCGCTCGCCTTCGATGCCGATCAGGAATCCCGGCTGGTCAGTCATGAAGACCAACGGAATATTGAACGAATCGCACAGCACCATGAAGCTGGTTGCCTTGTTGCACGCGTCGACATCGATAGCGCCGCCTTTGGCGATCGGATTATTGGCGATGACCCCCACACTTCGACCGTCGATGCGGGCCAGTGCCGTCACCACCGACTTGCCGTAGCGGGCCTTCAGTTCGAACATGCTGCCCTTGTCGACGATCAGCGGAATGATCTTGCGCACGTCGTAGACCCGAGTGCGGGACTCGGGAACGATGTCGAGGATGCGATGCGCTTCATTGCCAGAGCCTGCGGGCACCGGGTGCACCGSGGGGGCTTCGTTGTGGTGGCTGGGCAGGTAGGACAGAAAGCGTTTGACCGCATCCAGAGCCTCTTCATCTGTATCGGCTGCCATGTCCACAAGGCCCGATACGCCAGTCAGCATCTCCCATCCGCCCAAAGCCTCAGGATCGACTTCCTCGCCGATCGCCATTGAGGTGAGCTTKACACTGGACACGGCCATGACGGCGCCCTTGCGCATGACCGAAAAATCCGCCAACGCTGCATACCAGCTTGATGAGCCATAACAATGTCCGAGCACGGCGGAGGCCCACGGGGTCTCACGAGTGCGCAGGTATTGCGTTGGACGGTCGCCTGAGCCAATGCCGCGTGCGCCCATGGTATCGGGCATGCGAGCGCCAGTGGACTCGCCGAGAAAGACCATTGGCAGGCCGCGCCGGGTCGCCATGGATTTCATATGCGCGATCTTGTTGCCATTGACAGTGCTGCTCGACGCGCCAAGCACCGTGAAATCATTCGAAACCAGGGCGACGTCGCGGCCATCCAGGCGCGCGTAACCAGCGATCTTGCCATCGGCGGGGGATCGGTCGCGGACCTCGGGCCGGTACGATGTGGCAAGCAGGCCAGATTCCAGGAAGCTGCCCGCGTCCACCAGGTAATCAATGCGCTCGCGTGCGTTCATGACGCCTGCGGCTTTGCGGTGTGCAAGCTTTTCCTGGCCACCCATCTGCCGGGCGCGCGCCTCGCGTTGTGAGAGTTCGTCGATCAGCGATTCGAATGCCATTCCTGTGTCTCCCCTGTTGCTCATCGTTTGAAAAGTGCCGGGTTTGCTGCGACGAACCGGCTGGCGGAGGCGCCTTCGGTGACCAGCAGTGCGGCCAGTTCCGCCGGAGTCGACGCCTCAAGCTGGTAGCCCTCGCTGGTCAGTTGCCTGTTGATCGCGGGATCCTCGACAAACTGCCGGGACAGGGCAGCCATGCGCGAGATAATCCGCTCCGGCGTTCCAGCGGGAGCGAATACGCCGTACCAGTTCGAGAAAACCGCGTCAGACATGCCGCTCTCCTTCAGAGTCGGCACATCGGGGAACGCCGCGCTGCGCGTTGCCGAACTGACCGCAAGCGGCCGCAGCTTGCTACCGCGCACGAATGGGGCCAGTACCGGTACGTTGGCAATCACCATATCCACCTGCCCACCTATGGCATCGCCGGAGGCCTGCGCGCCCCCCTTGTAAGGAACATGGTTAAGGCGGATCTTCGAGCCTGAGTTGAGCAACCCTACCTGCAGTACTAGCGAGGCGCTGGAGATCGAGTAGCGCTCGGGATTGCCGCGGGCCAGCGTGATCATGTCCGTGATACTTGACGCCGCAAAATTGTTGTTTGCGGCGATCAGGCACGGCACGCGGGTCAGCAGGCTTACCGGCGCCAGTTCCTTCTGTGGGTCGAATGTCGGAACGGGGCCGGTAAACCGGTTGGTAGCCAGGCCGTCGATGCCGATCAGGAATGTATAGCCGTCCGGCTCGGCCTTGGCGACTAGCTCGCTGCCGATGTTGGTTGAGGCGCCCGGGCGGTTCTCCACCACCACGGCCTGCGCGAGCTTCTTGCGCAGGAACTCCGCATACTCGCGTGCCAGCCTGTCATTGGTTCCGCCTGGCGCGTATGGCACGACAAGACGAATAGGCTTCGCTGGCCAGTCCTGCGCGGCTACGTGTCCCGTTACCAGGCTGGCAACGATCAGTGCTGCAAGTCCCCACAATCGCATCCTCATGTTGGTGTCTCCCAGGTGGTGAAAGCCAGCGTAGAAATGGCGTCACATAATGTCAAGTTACTTTACTAATGCAGCGTGCTACCTCCGTGTGTGTCGTCCTGCGGCACCACGCTCCGGGCCGCGAAAGATCTTTACATCAACCGATGCAAAATGGTCTGTCGCTCGTGAACCAGAAGCTGGCCGGCTGTCGTTTCGTAACGGTTCTCTGTATCGAAGACCAGCATGCGCTCTCCGCGACGGCCTGTCCTGCACCGCACGCCGGCCAGCCGACTGCTTGCCTGAACAATGTCACCCGGCCTCGCCAGAGCGTGAATGCAAGCGGTGGTGCCACCATTGAGCAACCCTTGGGGCGCCAGGCTGAAGCGTTTGGCAAACGTGCGGCCGACCTCGCATACCGCTTCGCGTCCCAATGCGCCTGGCTCCGTGTCGAGTTCATGCGCACCTGCCGGCCAGGACATCGCGTGCACCGGAAACAGGGCGGGAGCGACCAGGCCGCCGTGGACGCTGCTGCGCGCGGCGTGGGGATCGTGGTGATACGCGGGCAAGCCCATCACTGCTTCGGCGAATAGGCGCAAGCGGCCGGCTTCCACTGGGTTGAAGGAAACAATATGCTCGATCTCCGTGCCGATGTGGCGTCGGATCGATGCCGGCACATTTTCGTCGACGCCTTGCGATGCAATGCCCATTTGCAGTGGCTCGCGCGGCTCGATATAAAGCGTCGGAAGCGTTTGCGGTTTGTCAGCGTTGCTGACGGGCAGCAGAACCGTGGCAGTGCCTTCGGTGGTCGCGCTTCCAGTATCCACGTTGAACAGGTGCAGGTCGAGATGCACCGCAGTCACCCTTGCCTGGTGCTCCACAGCGCGAACCTTTCCTTCGCCGCGCAGCCGCTGGCCGACCAGGTCGGGACTACGGAAGCGGCAGGCAAGCCGCCACAGCCAGCTGTGTTCTCCATAAGCGCTTGTGGCGAGTTGCGCAAGGAACTGCTGCTTCAGCGCGCCGTTGATGACCGTGTCGGGAAGGTCTGCAACGTCCCGGGCATAGGCCCGGTCATAATGGATCTTGTCCCAGTTTTCCTGGGCGGCGCACCAGCGGAYGATGTGGCTCGATGTGAGCGCGCCCTTATCGAGCGTCGGTAGGGCGGTACCGGGGCGAGAATATTCTGCGGACATTCTGTCAACCTGCTTTACCATGTGCACGMGTCAATCGGTTTCTGGAGATTCGATGATCGGTAACAAGCAACTCGCACGGTTGCAACGTTCGCGGCAACGTGGCTTGAGCCGATTGCTTCTGCTGGCGCGGCGCAACTTCCTCGCCCGCGTGTCGGCGTCACTCGAGGGCTCTGGCCTGCCGGCCGTGCCGGATGCCTGCGTGATGGTGCTGCCCTACATCGACCTGGACGGTACACGCAGTACCGTGATCGCCCAGCGCGCCGGTACCACGCGGCAGGCCGTCTCGCAGGTGGTGGCCACGCTTGAGCAACTGGGCCTGGTCAGAAAGCACGTCGACGAGGCGGATGCGCGCGCGTTGATCGTCGCCTTCACGCCCGCTGGACTGGACTACCTTGTGCAAATGCATGCCGTGATCGATCGGATTGAGCAGGAGATTGCGCAGAGCATTGGCAACCGCGAAATGGAAATCGTACGCCGCACACTGGAGCTGATGGCGTACGGCGGGCAGGACGGATGAGGCTGTTCCGGCCGCGCGCTGCACGCCATCGTTGCGCTAAGGCCGGACGCCAGGTTTCAGCTTCGGCCCAAGCGTGGTCTTCAAGGCAATTTGCGCCGCATCGATGAACCGGCTCAGGGTGTAGCGGGTTTCGCGCGGGTCGATGATGTCTTCCACGCCAAAGGCTTCCGCGGTGCGGTAGGGCGAAGCGAGCTGGCGCAGCCGGTGCTCGATCTCGCGTTCCTTGGCCGCTGGATCCGGCGCATCAGCGATCTCCCGGCGAAATGCCGCAGCCACACCACCTTCGATCGGCAGAGACCCCCATTCCGCAGTCGGCCATGCCAGCTTGAGTCCCAAGCCATTCTTGTCAGTCGCGGCCATGCCGGCCATGCCGTAACACTTGCGGATCACAACCGTGGCGATTGGCACAGTGGCCTGAAGACTCACGAAGACGCTGCGCATACCTTCCCGCAAGGTACCTTGCGCTTCGGCATCGCGGCCCACCATGAAGCCTGGCACATCCACCAGGAAGACCAGCGGGATATGGAAGGTGTCGCAGAGTTCGATGAAATGCGTTTGCTTGCGTGCAGCTTTGGCATCGATAGCGCCGCCATAGGCCATGGGGTTGCTGGCCACTACGCCTACCACCTTGCCGTTGAGCCGCGTCAGGCACGTGATCACGGCTTTGCCATAAGTGGGCTGAATCTCGAAGAGAGTGCCGCGGTCGAAGACCATGCGGATGATCTTGCGCATGTCATAGGCCTTGCGGCGATCGGTCGGCACGATCGTCGCGAGTGCCTCGTCCCGTCGGTCGACGGGATCGTCGCAGGCGGTGACAGGCGGGAGTTCCCACACATTCTGCGGCATGTACGACAGGTAGCGCCGGATCATCTCGAAGCAGTCCGCCTCGCTGTCGACGGCGTTGTCGACCGCTCCAGCCAGGTCGACGGCAATCTTTGCGCCCCCCAGCTCGTCCTTGGAAATTTCTTGGCCGAGCGAGCGCTTCACCACCGGTGGTCCGGCTGCGAAGATCTGGCTGGTGCCGTTGACCATGACCGACCAGTGCGAAAGGATGGCCCGCCCCGCCGGCCCGCCTGCCGCGGTTCCCAGCACGGCACATACCACGGGGACTTGGCCGAGCAGTGCCGCGGAGGTTTCAAAGCCATGAACTCCCGGGAAGACGGTATGGCCGCGCTTCTGCGCGGAGGTGACACTACCACCCACTCCATCGATGAGATTGACCAATGGAATCTTGTAGTGGAGGGCGAGTTCCTCCACGAATMCGCCCTGTCCGCCTTTCTTGCGGTCGCCGCTCCAGCTTGCGCCGCCCCTGACGGTGTAGTCCTCGCCGCCGATGGCGACCGGCCGGCCGTCCACCGTTGCCAGGCCCATCACATACGGCGCGGGCGTGACCTTGACCAGCACGCCGTTCTCGTCGTAGTGGCCCTGGCCAGTCAGCCGGCCGACCTCATGGAACGAGTTGGCATCCGCGAGCGCATCGATGCGCTCGCGCACGGTCAGCTTTCCGGCGGCATGATGCCGCTCGACGGCCTCGGAGCCGCCCAGCGCAAGGCTAAACTCGCGTCGCCGCTCGAGCTCGAGAAGGTCTTCCGAGGGAATTGTTTGACTCATGTCCATCGCCATCTCCTCAGGCCGGTTCGACCACGGCAAGTATTTGTCCCTCGGCGATGGATTCGCCCTCCTTGACCAGCACCTCGGAAACCTTACCTGCGTGCGTGGCTTCGACCGGGATCTCCATCTTCATGGATTCAATGATGAAGAGCACGTCGCCTTCATCCACGGTCTGCCCCGATGCGCATTCGCATTTCCACACCGAACCGACCACTTCAGATTTCACATTGACACTCATGAGTCCATCCTTTTCTTTCGGCAGAGAGAAAGTACAGAGGTTGGGAATTCCGGGATCAACGGGCCAGCTGCTCGTCGAAGATGACGCCCCGTGAGTGCAGGCCCGCCAGTGATTCCGCGCTCATGCCGAGCATGCGGCGCAGCACCGCTGCCGTGTCGGCGCCGGTGTCGCGGCCCAGCGTGTCCACATGGCCTGGCGTATCGGACAGGCGCGGCGTCACGTTCGGCACCGCCACCATGCCAAGCCGGTCATGGGGCCGGCGCGTGATGGTTTCACGAGCGCGGAAGTGCGGGTCGGCGAAGACATCGTCGATGTTGTAGATCTTCGCGTGCGGAATATCGTGTGCGGCCAGCAGGCGGTGAGCTTCCTCATAGCTGCGTGCGCCGACCCATTCCTGCACCAGGGCATCMACTTCATCGCTGTGCTGGCTGCGCAGCCGGTTGCTGACGTAGCGCGGGTCGTCTGCCAGCCCGGGAGCGCCAAGTGCGGTGCACAGGCGGCGGAAGATAGGATCGGCCAATGCTGCCACGTGGATGAAGCAGCCATCGGCTGACTGGTACAGGTTGTTAGGGCTGGAGCCTGGCAGGCGCGATCCGGCACGCTCCGCGACCACCCCGAGCTGGTCGTAGGCCATCACATGGGGTTCCATAAAGCTGAACGCGCATTCCGCCAAGGCGGTGTCTACGATCTGGCCCTTGCCGGTGCGGTGCCGAGCCTCCAGTGCAAGCATGCCGCCGAAAGCGCCATACAGTCCGGTGACGTAGTCCGACAGGGAGGTGGCCACGCGTGCCGGCGGCCGGTCCGGATCGCCCGTGATGGAACGGAGCCCGCTGAGGGCTTCGCCGATGACGCCGTAGCCTGGTTGCCGGCTGTACGGGCCATCCTGGCCGTAGCCACTGATGCGGATCATAATGAGGCCGGGATTGGACGCGCTCAGCGCCTCGTAAGACAGGCCCCAGCGCTCCAGCGTGCCGGGCCGGAAGTTCTCGATGACGAAGTCTGCCTTGTMCACCAGCTGGCGCAGCAGCGATTGCCCCTCCTCGTTGCGCAGGTCAACCGAGATMAGTTCCTTGTTGCGGAACATCGACAGGGCGTAAAGCGAAACGCCGTCCTTGTGGCTGCCCATCGAGCGCAGGGCATCACCGTCAGGCGTTTCTACCTTGATGACACTGGCACCGAAATCCGCCAGCAGCCTGCCGCAGAATGGGCCGGCGACGGTGGATCCCAGTTCAATCACCGTGTAGCYGKAGAGGGGCTTGAGGCTTGCATCACGTTGCATGTCGGGACTCTCTGGAGCGCATCACTGGGGGGCGGTTACGTTGGCGGTCCTGACGACATCGCGCCACAACGCCACCTCCTTGTGCAGCATGTCGCGGAATCCCGCAACGCTACCGCCGCTCAGGTCGAGGCCACCGGCGGACTGCAGCCGCTGCCGTAACTCCGGGGAGGATTTGAGCAAGTCGTTGAATTCGCGGTTGACTCGCGCCACAATCTCCGGCGGCATGTCTTTCGGACCCATAAGGCCGAAGAACAGGCTGCCGTCGTAACCTTGCAGGCCGGCTTCTGCGAATGTCGGGACGTCTGGCGCAAGTGGGGAACGTGCCTGGCTTGAAATGGCGAGCGCACGGACGCGCTTGGCCTGGATGTTCGGCGCAGCGAGCAGGATGGTATCGGTCACCATATCAATCTCGCCGCCGAGTAGCGCGGCAATTGCCTGCGCGTTGCCCCGGTACGGCACGTGCGTGTACGACGTGCCGGTGAGCGTCGCCATATACTCGGTGGTRAGGTGGGTGGAGMCTCCTACGCCGGACGAGCCATAGTTGACTTTCTTCGGATGGCTACGCGCATAAGCGAGGAATTCCGCCAGGGATTTGGCGGGAAAGCCGTTGTTCACCAACAGGACGGTTGGCAGGCGGCCAATCAGCACGATGGGCGTGAGGTCCTTCTCAATATTGAACGAAAGCTTGGGGTAGACCGCCGGGTTGACGGCAATGGCACTGGAAACTGTCAGCAGGGTGTAGCCATCGGGTGCAGCGCGCGCGACCGCTTCAGCGGCTAAGCTGCCGCCTACTCCGGTCTTGTTTTCCACCACGATCGACTGGCCGAGTCGCTCCGAGAGGTGCTGCGCCACTACGCGCGCCACAATGTCCGTCGCACTGCCTGCGGAAAAGCCGACATACATCTTGATGGGGCGGCTCGGGTACTTGTCTTGCGCATGTGCCGGMGCGGGGGAAAGGGCCAGCCCGGCGAGCGCCAGAGCGGCTGCGCCTACGGCGCGATGGACGAACGACAGCATCGGGCAGKTCTCCTTTTCATTTTTATGGTCTTCTAGTGGTCAAACAATAAACTTKCGGTATTTGCTGAGATACTCCGCGGCTTCGCGCAGGCTTTGCCGGCGAATCGCCTCAGCTTTCTCTGCGTCGCGCTCCCGAAGCGCGGCCAGCACTGCCCTGTGGTGGGCCAAGCCCAGCTTGGCTCGGCCAGGCAGCACGATGGCGCGGCGAATCACCGCCTGCGTGCGCTCCATAATGGAATCCAGCATGCCTTGGATAATGGGATTCCCGGCGTTCTTGACGACGCGCTGCCGGAAGCGGTCGTAGCCATCCAGGTAGAAGTCGAAGTCGCCATTGTCCAGCGCGGTTTCCATCGGGGCGCCGAACAGTTCAATCAGGTCGTCCCATTCGCCAGGGGGAGCGAGTTGCGCGGCGAGCCGTACGCTCATGCCTTCGAGCGCCTCACGCGCACAGTAGATCTGCAGGATCTGTTCGAAGCTGATGCGGGTTACGATCGCCCCCCGGTTTGGAATCCTCTCAACCAGCCCGTGCTGTTCCAGCGCAGCAAACGCCTCGCGGATGCGCGGGCGCGTCGTGCCAAATTCCTGCGCCAGCTCTTGCTCAACCAGTTTCGTTCCCGGCAATAGATCGTGCCRTGCGATGCGCGCGCGCAGCTCCGCCGCGACGTCTATCGGGGAGGTTGCCTTTGCCGGGCCTCGGTCGGCTTTCTGGCCCGGTTCTTCCTGCTTACGGATGGTTCTTGCTGCCACGCTCATTAGTGCTCACCTCGTTATGTTGGATCAACTATAGGTCGCCACTCTGGAACAGTAAACMAATTTGTAATCTAGTTTGTAATCCAACTTGGTTACATAGCAGGATGCGCGGTGGGAAGAGCCTTTCTACGTGTTGGGCGCCAAGTGTTGCCGATCATTAATTCCGGCGGACCTTTGCGAAGCTTGACCGTTACGCACGGCATCCAGCGCAACCACGCACTGACGTGGACAGCGCTCGCTCCGCGGTGCGTACCTTTTGCCGAAGAAGAATGCAATTAATCGCCAGGATTTCTGACCCAACCTTAAACTGGGGTTTGGCAACACGGGGCCACCTGCCAGCGGAGCGCTGCGCGAATGTTCCGAGGGGGTGCCTGCACCGAAGTCCAACGGACCCGTATCCTGCTTCGTGTGGGTTTGCTCCACGGTCACCTGTTCCGGCACATCACGGCCACGCAGATGCTGGAGAACGGGGCGGACCTGCGCTTCATCCAGGCGATGCTGGGGCATGCGGAGCTGTCGACCACGCAGATCTATACCCACGTGGCGATCCGGCAATTGCAGCAGGTGCATGCGACGACGCATCCGGGTGTCAGCCGGCGGCGTGAGGCGGATGGCGAGGGCGGTGAGAGTGCCGGTCTTGATCAGCCCGATGTCGAAGCGGTGCTGTGGGCGGCGTTGGCCGACGAGCGCGACGATTAGGATCCCCGCGTGCCCCGGGTTGCTTGCCGGATTCTATCCATGGTACTCAGTGCTATATTTAGCTAAATAAGACTAGGGCGTGCATGCGACTCTTTACCACCCGGCTGTTCGACAGTGGGCAGCCAAAGAAGGGGTGACCGATGCTGTGTTGCGCGTGGCAGTCGCGGAAATGGCACAGGGCCTCGTGGAGGCGGATCTCGGTGGCCACGTGTACAAGAAGCGGGTGGGGTTGCCGGGTCGCGGAAAGCGCGGCGGTGCCCGCACCCTGCTGGCATTCCGGATTGGGGACCGGGCGGTCTTCCTCTACGGTTACGCCAAGAATGAGCGGGACAACATTGACGCGCAGGAACTCAAGGCGCTGAAGCGGTTGGCCGCCGAGGTGCTGGGTTGGACTGAGGCCCAGTTGGACGTGGCCCTGGCGCAGGGCAAACTGATCGAGGTGGTGAACCATGGCTAGCAAATTGTTGAAGACCCTGAATGAGACCGCGCGGGACTTCGCGGACGTTGGGCTCATCGATGCCCAGACCATGCGCGAGTTCGACGCGCTGTGCCTGCCGCCGGTGCGGGACTACACGGCCGACGAGATCAAGGCGCTGCGGCTGCGCACGCGTGCCAGCCAGGCTGTGTTCGCGGCCTACCTGAACACCAGCCCGACGACCGTCCAGAAATGGGAGCAGGGACAGAAGCACCCGAGTGGCCCGTCGTTGAAACTGTTGAACCTGGTTGAGCGCAAGGGCCTGGAGGCCCTCGCCTGAGCCGCTGACAGCGGGATGATCGGCGGGGCAGGCCACCGTCATCATTGAAGCCCTACCTCCCTACCCACCACCATCCCTCTCCCTGGCGCATTGCGAGGCCGTGCTCGCCAATTGATCTGAAGCGCCGCCTCCCTTCATTCCTTAGCTGCCTACCCCTAAAAACGCACATCGGGGCCGTTTGCGCCAAACGGCCCGGAACTGCCATGTGTCGCTGCCTGCAAAGCCCTGCGACATAACGCGGGGAGTGGCCAAACGCAGGGGGGAAATGCGTCAGGAAAGGCCACGTACTGGGTCGAGCCATCGAAGTAGCGCCAGGCTTGCTAGTGCAGTTCCGGTTGGAGGCAGCAGGCATTCCGGTCACCGGCCTGTGCACGCACACCGCGCCGCAAGGGCGCGATCAGCCCAGTGCTCGCGGCGCTTAGAATTCGGCGGATTTCATGCTGATGTCATGCGAAAACTTGAGCGAAGTGATGCGCGTCTACCGTAAAGCGCCGAATGAGCATTGGAACTGCTTCGCCACGCTGCAAATGCGCGCCGTTTGCGGATGAGTCACACGGTTCGTCCCCAAGCCGGTCGCCCACGAGTGAAGGGCTGGAACCGGAAGTCGGGCGCAACGACTCTTGGCCCCGTGGGTGCCTGGCGCTTAGGCTGGGCAGAGCTGGATCTCAACAGTTTATTCAGACATAGCCTTATGAATCCCGGGGATCCATCTCATCGAGGCTACGGGCGTGCTTCGGCTAACGTGACACCCATTAGTCGGCCAAAGAAGATCCGCTGACGCGGACCCCAGCCCCGACGCTCTGATCGGCGACGGCCTTGCATCGAACCAAGCAGCTCCGCGAGCGGTCATCAATTATCGTGGTGGCGCTTGGTCGGCGCACGAACCCCGCGCCAACGGCTCGGCACCCTCATCACAGATCAGATCAGTTGKGCTTCGGCGTGGTCGCKGGGCGAGATAACGCTCGCGCCGCACGCTGTGCTTGCAGTCCCTGCGCCCGGGTCGCATCGGCCGGTGCAACGTGTCCCGCTGCCTGCCCCGTCAAATCTAAGCGCGCGGCACCTTCCACCAGGCAGGTCCAGTAGCGCGTGCCGCGGCACCAGGTGCGGATTGCATCGCGCAACACCGACTCCGTCAGGCCAAGTTCCTGCACGTGCGGGACGAGATCCTCAAAGATGCCGATCTTGAGCGGCACCTTGGGCGCAGKATTMTTCGGAAAGGTTTGCGGGAACCGTTTCTGCAATTTCACGATGGCTTGCAGCACCGGATCGACGGGCTTAATGGGTTTTGCTGGGCGGGCCGAAGCCTTCGGGGGGGCGCGACGCGCCTTGGCCGGTGGCGCGGCCTTGGCTTGCTTTGCCAGTTGTTCCTTCAGTGCCGCCAGTTGTTCGAAGCCCATCGCGCCCAGCCATTAAATACGAGCTGAGATTGTAGCAGTCCCTCGCAATTCGCCGTGCCACCCACGCCGCCGCGCGGCATTGGCCAAGCCGGGCGTCCTGGTCAAGGCGAGCGAGCACCCGTCATCCTTCGCGCGTCCAGCCGATCTGGTGCCGTTCCTGTGTGGCCTGATGGCGGACATCGTCCTCCGTATGCAGGTAGGCACTGGTGGTCGATATGGAAGCGTGTCCGAAATTGTCCCTCACAAACCGCAGGTCCACTTGCTRGTCGGTCATGTGCGACCCCGCGGTATGGCGCAACCAGTGCGCCGATGCGCTGGCCAGCACCGCGGCGCTCCGCACCACGTCCGGATCGCGACATGTTAGCCAGTCATCCCTTTCCGGCCGCGGCACCCTCACAAATCATCCGATTCCGTGCCCAGGGCATGGAATCGCCTTATCGGTGGGTGCATGATTAGAGAGACTATTCAGCATTGACGGGCTGCAACGCACTCCGATCATCCTCCTATGAGATCCCGATCACTATCACCCAGATGGAGTCGTTTCTATATCCTGGATGCGGAGAACCGGCCTGTCCAGGTGTTGGACCAGGACGAGTGGTCGCGCTGGATGGCTGAAAACGAACTGATCTTCCGCCGCACACTGATGGAAGACTGCGGCGTCGTGGTCACTACCCGTTTCCGCGGGGTGTCCGAGCCAGCACCTAAGGACACACCGCTGTTCGTGACTCGTGTTGTTGGGAAGGTGGCGGAAGAAAACGAGAGCTACGGAGCCTGCACGCTTGAAGAGGCGCTGGAGCAACATGAACTGCTAGTGCAGAAACTCATTCGCGCATTGCGCGCCGCTCATCGCTAGATTGAGCCAGGATTTGAGCCGGCGCGAAGGTGTTCGGAATCCATCTCCGCTTGCCTCAAGGCATTCCTGCCGCCCATGGCAAAACGGCGCACCTGAGCGGTACGCCGTTGGAAAATTCACAATCTCGTTGGAAATTCCGCGTCATGAAACGGGATGTTTTCCATAAGTTCTTGCCCCCGGCGGAAATAAGAGGAAGGGCCAGCAGGGGGGCTAGCCCTAACGTGTCCACCCAATCCGGTGGTGTTCCTGCGTGGCCTCATGGCGCGCATCGTCCTCCGTATGCAGATAAGCGCTGGTCGTGGCGATGGAAGCATGCCAGAAATTGTCCCGCACAAAGCGCAGGTCGACCTGCTGGTCCGTCATATGCGACCCCGCCGTGTGGCGCAACCAGTGCGCCGACGCGCTGGCCAGTACCGCGGCCCGGCTTTCCCACTCGGGGCCGCGCGCGCAGGCGCTCGGCAGCCATCCCGAACACCTCCTTCAGCACCAGGTGCAGCGCGCCGCGTGACAAGGGTTTTTCCTTGCCGATGATCGGCTGCTTCGACGCGAACTAGCTCAAATCTGCAATCTGCTTGTTTTGCGGATCGAATTGACCGGGTTGCTCAGTCTTGCGACCTTCATCTGGTTGTTCACTCTGGCGCTTTCTCGATGTTGTCGAGCGCTTTTTCGGGGCCAGAGGTACGGGGGCGTACTTCATGAGTGCCTTGTCGTTGCTTATGGTCTGCTGTTAGTTTAAGAATACGCTTTTGCGACTAGATTCCCAACAAGGGTTACTCAACTGGTGGGCGCCCGACCAACTCCCTGCCAGTTGCGCCCACTGCCGAGGAAATGGCCCTCCCTGTACTTCGATGCGCTCACTTATCGCCGCGACGCCAGGTGGCCGAGAAGGATCCATAATACGAAATCAGCATTCCTGGGCTGAAGGCACATGAGCCGATTAACGCAGGTGTTGCTTGAATATCACGAACGCAGCAAGCATCGTATCAACCGCTACGCTCCCGGCCCCGGAGGGCTCGACTGGGCAACCCAGCCAGACCCGTTCCGGGCGTTTCAAGGCACACCGCGGATTGCTCTGCCATTGGTCGCGGACACATTGGCCGCACGCTACAACGAGCTGCGCTGCGGCACTCTGCCTCCCGCGCAAAGATTCAGTCTTCGTACCGTGGCAATCCTGTTTGAACTTTCACTCGGCCTGTCAGCGTGCAAATCCTCCGGTGCTCAGCGATGGTCACTGCGCTGCAATCCTTCGAGCGGGAATCTGCATCCGACCGAGGGCTATCTTTTGTGTCCGGCTCTGCCTGGCTTGGCTGGCGGGGTCTACCATTACCTGAGCCGCGACCATGTACTTGAGCATCGCGCTGAAGTGGATGATCCTCGATGGACCGAGGCGTTTGCAGGCGGCGGTATCCTGGTCGGCATCAGCTCGATTCACTGGCGCGAGGCGTGGAAATACGGAATGCGCGCATGGCGCTACTGCCAGCATGACTGCGGCCATGCTATCGCGGCAGTGAGTTACGCCGCGGCAGCTCTCGGCTGGCAGACGCGGCTGGTGGAGGCGGCTGCGGATGACGCGCTGGCCGCATTGCTTGGATTGAACCGCCGCGAGGATTTTGGACCGGCCGAACCAGAGGTGCCGGATGCCCTGCTTTGGATCGGGAATCTTGAAGCACAGCCGGACCCTGGGTGCCTGCAGGCTGCTTTGGATAAGGCGCACTGGTACGGATACGCGAATCAACTAAGCACGGGACATGAGAGTTGGCCKGACATCGATTCGATCCATCGCGCCACGCACAAGTCTCGTACTCGCGAACCGAGCTCGCTAGATCCGGAGCCGCAACTGTGGTCCGCGACGCCCGCCMTTGATCTGAGCTTTGCCCGAATCGCTCGGCAGCGCCGCAGCGCTGTGAGTTTCGATGGTACGACGCGCATCACCGCCGCGGCTTTTTTCGCCATGCTGGCATGCCTGTTGGTACGTAGCGATGCGCCACCGTGGAATACGCTGATGTCTCCAGTCGCGGTGCATCCGGCRCTATTGGTGCACCGCGTAGACGATCTGGAGCCGGGCCTGTATGTGCTAGTGAGACATTCCGGGGCGCTGCCTAGCCTCAAGCAGGCTATGCGCCCAGAATGGCTGTGGCAAAAGACTGGACCGGTCCATCTGCCGCTCTATTTTCTGCTGCCTTACGATTTACGCGCGGTGGCAAAGTTGATCTGTTGTCACCAGGACATCGCCGCCGATTCCTGCTTTGCGCTGGGAATGCTCGCAAATTTCGAAATCGCCCTGAAGCAACCATGGCGATATCGCCATCTTTTCTGGGAATGCGGCATCCTTGGCCAGGCGCTCTATMTTGAAGCCGAAGCATCCGGAGCGCGCGCTACGGGAATTGGCTGTTTTTTCGATGATGAAATGCACGCCATGCTKGGAATCAAGKATCACGCTTGGCAAAGCCTGTATCACTTTACCGTCGGGGGCGCCGTGGTCGATCAGCGCTTGTCTACATTTGCACCGTATGAGGTTCAGCCTTGATTCGAAAGTGCTACGTTCCAATTCGTGGGACAGGCACCTTGGCAAACTGAAAGCACCGCCGTCCAGGCAGCGAGCACGGTGGTATCCGCTATGGGAGCGTTGCACAAATGGCGAGCAACGCTACAACTTATACCACTACAAGTGGAGCCTCTAACGTCTCTCTTTGGAGGTACCGCKATGACAGAATGGCAAACTAGTGCTAATCCGCGACGCGCCGACCGGGGGGTACTGAAATGCAGGTAGATCCGAAGCTTCGCCCCTGGTGGCTTGATACGCTCACGGCCGGGACGGCGGACCTCGCCGCAGCCGCCACGGGCTTGTCAGGTGCGCAAGCCCAAGCCCGGCTCGCCAAATACGGACCAAACGTGTTCCGCGAGCGGCGGGGACAATCGCTGCTGCTGCAGTACTTCACCCGCTTCAAGAATCCGCTTGTCATCATCCTCCTCGTCGCCAGCGCGGTGTCCGCATTTACCGGGGAGCTCACAAATTTTCTTATMATCAGCCTTATCGTTCTGCTGAGCGTCACTCTGGATTTTGTCCAGGAGTACCGGGCCAACGCGGCAGCGGATAAGCTGCGGCAATCGGTTTCCGTACGGGCAAACGTAATGCGTGATGGCGAATCGCTGGAGATCCCGTTGACCCAGGTGGTGCCAGGCGACCTCGTATTGCTTTCAGCAGGGGATTTGATTCCGGCGGACGGACGAGTGCTGGAAGCATGCGACTTCTTCGTTAAGCAGGCGCTGCTCACCGGCGAATCTTACCCGGTGGAAAAGCGCCCAGGCGTCCTGTCCGATGGTGCCGTGGAACTTCAGGAGGCGACTAATGCAGTGTTCATGGGCACATCGGTGATCAGCGGCAGTGCCCGGATACTTGTGATCAAGACGGGAGTCGCCACTGCTATCGGGGAAATCGCCGACAGCATTTCGCGCCAGCCACCACCGACGTCGTTCGAACTAGGTGCCCGCCGCTTCGGCATGTTGATCATGCGGCTGACCATCCTGATGGTCATGTTTGTCCTGCTCGTGAACACCTTGTTTCACAAGCCCTGGCTAGAGTCCTTCCTGTTCGCAGTGGCCCTGGCTGTCGGTTTGACGCCGGAACTGCTACCCATGGTGGTATCGGTCACCTTGTCGCGGGGTGCGCTGCGCATGGCCGCGCGGCACATGATCGTGAAGCGTCTGGCAGCCATTCAGGACTTGGGTTCAATGGATGTCTTGTGCACAGACAAGACGGGCACGTTGACCGAAGCGAAGATCCATATGGAAYGGCATGTGGATGCGGATGGCCGTCCCTGCCAACGGGTACTGGAACTGGCCTATCTCAATAGCTTCTTCGAAACTGGATTGAAG
>NZ_JBFTLQ010000116.1:0-18725 GCF_056396525.1 Cupriavidus sp. 05T41 | reverse complement strand
CCCGCACCTGCCGCCGCGCCCGCAGCCGCTCCGGCCGCTGCCGCGCCCGCCGCAGCCGGCGCCGTTGCCATGCCTTCGGCTGCCAAGCTGATGGCCGAAGGCGGCCTGTCGGCCAGCCAGGTTGCCGGTACGGGCCGCGATGGCCGTATCACCAAGGGCGACGTGCTCGGCGCCGCCGCTGYACCGGCCGCCGCGCCTGCCGCCAAGGCAGCCCCGGCMGCCGCCGCCAAGCCGGCACTGCAGCAAGTGTCCGCGCCGGTCGACTTCGCAGCCCTGGGCGACCGTCCGGAAGAGCGCGTGCCGATGAGCCGCCTGCGCGCCCGTATCGCCGAGCGCCTGCTGCAATCGCAATCCACCAACGCCATCCTCACCACCTTCAATGAAGTGAACATGAAGCCGGTGATGGACCTGCGCAACAAGTACAAGGACCGCTTCGAGAAGGAACACGGCGTCAAGCTGGGCTTCATGTCCTTCTTCGTCAAGGCCGCGGTGCACGCGCTGAAGAAGTTCCCGCTGATCAACGCATCGATCGACGGCAACGACATCGTCTACCACGGCTACTTCGACATCGGCATCGCGGTCGGTTCGCCGCGCGGCCTGGTGGTGCCCATCCTGCGCAACGCCGACCAGCTCAGCCTGGCCGACATCGAGAAGAAGATMGCTGAATTCGGCCAGAAGGCGAAGGACGGCAAGCTGTCGATCGAAGAAATGACCGGCGGCACCTTCTCGATCTCGAACGGCGGCGTGTTCGGCTCGATGCTGTCGACCCCGATCATCAACCCGCCGCAATCGGCCATCCTGGGCGTGCACGCCACCAAGGACCGCCCGGTGGTGGAAGACGGCCAGATCGTGATCCGTCCGATGAACTACCTGGCCATGTCCTACGACCACCGCATCATCGACGGCCGCGAAGCCGTGCTGGGCCTGGTCGCGATGAAGGATGCGCTGGAAGATCCGGCACGCCTGCTGCTGGACCTGTAAGCGTCGCGCGCATCCGAAGTGACTGAAGTCCTGCCACCCGGGCGCCGCGCGCGCCCGGGCGGGCACGACGGACCGTAGAGTTGATGGCGGCCCGGCGGGCGAGGTTGCCCCGCCCCGGGCCGCAAAAGGAAATCCATGAGCAAACAATTCGACGTGCTGGTGATCGGTGCCGGCCCCGGCGGCTATATCGCCGCCATCCGTGCCGGCCAGCTCGGCCTGAACGTGGCCTGCTGCGAAGGCAATGCCTACKACGATCCGAAGGACGAACCGCGCCTGGGCGGCACCTGCCTGAACGTRGGCTGCATYCCCTCCAAGGCSYTGCTGGCYTMCTCGGAAGAGTTCGAGAACGTGCAGCACCATCTCGGCGACCACGGCATCACCGTGGGCGACGTCAAGGTCGACGTGGCCAAGATGCTCAAGCGCAAGGACGACATCGTCGGCAAGATKACCAAGGGCATCGAGTTCCTGTTCCGCAAGAACAAGGTCACGCTGCTCAAGGGCTACGGCAAGTTCACCGGCAAGACCGCCGAGGGCTTCCAGGTCGAGATCGCCGGCAAGGCCGGCACCGAAGTCGTGACCGCCAAGCAGGTCATCATCGCCACCGGTTCCAAGGCGCGCCACCTGCCGGGCATCACCGTCGACAACAAGCTGATCAGCGATAACGAAGGCGCGCTCAAGTTCGCCGGCGTGCCGAAGAAGCTGGGCGTGATCGGCGCCGGCGTGATCGGCCTCGAGCTGGGCTCGGTGTGGCGCCGCCTGGGTGCMGAAGTSACCGTGCTGGAAGCGCTGCCCGCGTTCCTGGGTGCCGCCGACGATGGCGTGGCCAAGGAAGTGCAAAAGCTGCTGACCAAGCAAGGCCTGAAGTTMAGCCTCGGCGTGAAGGTCAACGAGGTCAAGACCGGCGCGGACAACGTCACCGTCAGCTACACCGACAAGGACGGCGCCGCGCAGACCCTGGAAGTGGATCGCCTGATCGTGTCGGTCGGCCGCGTGCCCAACACCGACAACCTCGGCCTGGAAGCCATCGGCCTGGCCGCGGACCAGCGCGGCTTMATCGAGGTGGACGATCACTGCGCCACCAAGGTGCCGGGCCTGTGGGCCATCGGCGACGTGGTGCGCGGCCCGATGCTGGCGCACAAGGCAGAAGACGAAGGCGTGGCCGTGGCCGAGCGCATTGTCGGCCAGAAGCCGCACATCGACTACAACTGCATTCCCTGGGTGATCTACACCTTCCCGGAAATCGCGTGGGTGGGCAAAACCGAGCAGCAGCTCAAGGCCGAAGGCCGCGAGTACAAGTCCGGCCAGTTCCCCTTCATGGCCAACGGCCGCGCGCTGGGCATGGGGCACTCGGATGGCTTCGTCAAGATGCTGGCCGACGCCAAGACCGACGAGATCCTGGGCGTGCACGTGGTCGCMGCGAACGCATCGGACCTGATCGCCGAAGCCGTGGTGGCGATGGAGTTCAAGGCCGCCAGCGAAGACATCGGCCGCACCTGCCATCCGCATCCGTCGATGTCGGAAGTCATGCGCGAAGCCGCTCTCGCCGTGGACAAGCGCCAGCTCAATATGTAAGGCGCATGCCAGCGTATTGGCCAGCGTATCATTGAGTACCGGCGCGCCGCTCCAGCGGCGCGCCGTTTTCGCTTTCGGGGGCGGCGGGATATTGGTATCCCGGTGCGCGCCTCGATATACTTCCAGGCGGGCCTGTCAGCATCAAGGCCGGCATCAGCGCAAGCAGTMAGCATGAACGTCCGTGAGTACTACGAGCAGGAACTGAAGCAACGCGGCTACACCTCCGACGAGGCGCAGCTGCGCGCCGTCGACCGGTTGCAGCAGTGCTATGACGAGTGGGTGGCGTACAAGAGCCGCCGCAACAGCACGCTGAAGAGGCTGCTGGTGCATCCGGACGTGCCCAAGGGCGTGTACCTGTGGGGCGGCGTGGGGCGCGGCAAGTCCTTCCTGATGGACAGTTTCTTTACCTGCGTGCCGGTGGTGCGCAAGACGCGCCTGCACTTCCATGAGTTCATGCGCGAGGTGCATCGCCAGCTCGAGGAGCTGCGCGGCCGTCCGGACCCGCTCGACGAACTGGCCAAGCGCATCGCGCGGCGGTTCCGCCTGATCTGCTTCGACGAGTTCCACGTCAACGACGTGGCCGATGCCATGATCCTGCACCGCCTGCTCCAGCAGCTGTTCGAGAACGGCGTGCAGTTCGTCATGACCTCCAACTACCGGCCGGACCTGCTCTATCCGGACGGCCTGCACCGCGACCGCGTGCTGCCCGCCATTGCGCTGCTGCAGCAAAAGCTCGACGTGCTCAACGTGGATGCCGGCATCGACTACCGCAAGCGCGCGCTGGAGCAGGTGCAGGCGTATCACACGCCGCTCGGCCCGGAGGCCAGCTCGGCACTCCGGCAGGCGTTCACCAGCATTGCCGGGGTGGCCGACGAGTCGCCCATCCTGCATATCGAGCATCGCGAACTGCGCGCGCTGCGCAAGGCTGGCGGGGCGGTCTGGTTCGATTTCAACACGCTATGCTGCGGGCCGCGCTCGCAGAACGATTATCTCGAACTGGCCACCCAGTTCCATACGGTGATCCTGTCGGACGTTCCCAAGATGACGCCGCGCATGTCGTCCGAGGCACGGCGCTTCACCTGGCTGATCGATGTCTTCTACGATCACAAGGTCAAGCTGCTGATCTCGGCCGAAGTGCCCGCCGACGAGTTGTACACCGAGGGCCAGATGTCCAACGAATTCCATCGCACCGTCTCGCGCATCATCGAGATGCAATCGCGCGAATACCTGGAAGCGCCGCGCCGCACCGTGGATACATCGCTGACCTGACCTGACCTGACCTGACCGGTCGACCTGGAGCGCTGGCCGCTCCGGGCGGGCCGGCGTGCCGCCGCCGCGTGGCACGCTTGATCCATATCAAGGCGGCTTGCMTGCGGGACTCATACCATGCACCTGGTAAAAAAGAGTCCCGATGCCCCCATCCTCCGCCGCTGCCGCCGCACCCATACCGATTACGCCGCCTGCCGGCACGGGCAGCGCGCCGGCCGCCGCCGGGCGTGCGGGCTGCTTTCATTGCGGCCAGCCGCTTGCGGCTGGCGCCCCCGTCTTGCKCGCCAGCATCGGTGGCGAGGACCATGTCTTCTGCTGCGGCGGCTGCCAGACACTGGCACAGACCCTGCACGGCGCCGGCTTTGGCCATCTCTACGGCGATCAGGCCCGGTTCGCCCGCCCCATCGATGATGCCGCGCGACGCGAAGCCGAGCCCATCTGGGCCGCCTACGACACGGAGGAGCTGCGAGCGCAGTTCGTGCGGCCGCTCGACGAGCGCCGCGCCGAGATCACGCTGGCGCCCGAGCATATCCGCTGCGCCGCCTGTGCGTGGCTGATCGAGCAGCACCTGGGCAGCCTGCCGGGGGTGGAATCGGTGATCGCCAACGTGGCCACGCGCCGTGTGATGGTGCGCTGGCGCGAGGCGGAGCAGCCGGTGTCTGCCTTGCTCGCCGCGCTGGCGTCGATCGGCTACCTGGCGTGGCCGTTCGAAGTGTCGCGCTCGGACCGCCAGGACCGCCACGCGCGCCGCGGCCTGCTGATGCGCATGGCGGTGGCCATGCTCGGCATGATGCAGGTCATGATGTACGCGTGGCCCATCTACACSCAYGAAGCCACCATCGACCCCGGCCAGTTGCAACTGATGCGCTGGGCCAGCCTGGTGCTGACCCTGCMGGTAGTGCTGTATTCGGCTTCGCCGATCTTCGCCGGCGCATGGCGCAGCCTGCGCCGGCGTCACCTGGGCATGGACGTGCCGGTGGCGATCGGCGTCGGTGCCGGCTTCGTTGCCAGCACCATCGCCACGCTGCGCGGCAGCGGCGAGGTGTACTTCGATTCCGTCACCATGTTCGTCGCCTTCCTGTTGCTGGCGCGCTACCTGGAGCTGCGTGTGCGTCAGGCTTCGCGCAGCGGCGCCGAGATGCTGGCGCGCCAGTTGCCGTCCACCTGCGAGCGCTTGCAGGCCGAAGGCGGGGTGGGGGAGCGCGTGCCGGTGGCGCGMCTGCGCGCGGGMGACCTGATCCGGGTCAAGGCCGGCGAGGTGGTGCCCGCGGACGCGACGGTCGCGGCCGGCGCCAGCGAGCTGGACGAATCGATGCTGACCGGCGAGAGCAGGCCGGTCGCACGCGGCGTGGGCGATGCGGTGCTGGCCGGCTGCTTCAATACCGCCAGTCCGCTCGAGTTGCGCGTGGCCAGGGTGGGCGCCGCCACGCGCCTGGCCGAGATCGTCGCGGTGCTGGACCGGGCGCTGGCTGAAAAGCCGCGCCTGGCCGCCATGGCCGACCGCGTGGCGGGCTGGTTCGTCGCCGTCCTGCTGGTGCTGGCGGCGGCGGCCGGCGTGGTCTGGTGGCTGTGGGTCGATCCCGCGCGCGCGCTGCCGGTTACGGTGGCGGTGCTGGTGGTGAGCTGTCCGTGCGCGTTGTCGCTGGCAACGCCGGCGGCACTGGCCGCCGCGGGTGCGGCGCTGTCGCGGCGCGGTGTGCTGCTGACGCGCGGMCACGCGCTGGAGGCGCTGGCCGGGGTCACGGACGTGATGCTGGACAAGACCGGCACGCTGACCCAGGGGCGCTTCGCGCTGGCCGGGATACATGTGGTAGGGGCGGCCGGGGCGGACGGGGTGGACGAAGCGGCGGCCAGCCTGCGTCTGGCAGCTGCCATCGAGCGCTCGGGCGAACATCCGATCGCTCGCGGCATTGTMGAGGCGGCGCAGGCGCAAGGACTGGCCGACGACACCCATGTGGTCGGCGCCGTGCGCAACGTGCCGGGCCAGGGACTGGAAGCCGAGGTGGATGGACGGCGCCTGCGGCTGGGCCGGCGCGGCTTCGTTGCCGCGCTGGCCGGCGATGCTGGCGCGGGCAGGGCCGACACCATCGAAGCGACGCTGGCCGCCAGCGAACGCCGCGGCGCCACGCTGGTCTGGCTGGGCGATGCCGCCGGCGCGCTGGCGATCTTMGCGCTGGCCGACACCGAGCGCKAGCAGGCGGCCAGCTTGCTGGCGCAGCTACGCGAGCTTGGCGTGACCACCCACCTGGTATCGGGCGACACGCCTTCGGCGGTGGGCTGGTGGGCCGACCATTTCGGCATCGCGCGCCGCGAGGGCGGCGTCACTCCCGAGGGCAAGCGCGCATACGTGGCGCGCCTGCAGCGCGCCGGCGCGGTGGTGCTGGCGGTCGGCGACGGCATCAACGACGCGCCGGTGCTCGCGCAGGCGCAGGTGTCCATCGCCATCGGCAGCGGCGCGCCGCTGGCACAGGCCGGCGCCGACGCCGTGCTCGCGCACGGGCGCATCGCCGAGATCGCGCAGGCGCTGCGCACCGCGCGCCGCACGCGCCGCGTGGTGCGCCAGAACCTCGGCTGGGCCTTTGCCTACAACGTCATCGCCATCCCGCTGGCGGCCACCGGCCATGTCACCGCCTGGATGGCGGGCATCGGCATGTCGCTGTCGTCGCTGCTGGTGGTGGCCAATGCCTGGCGCCTGCTGCGCGCCGGCAAGACCGGAGACTGACGCATGGACATGCTTTACCTGCTGGTGCCGATGAGCCTGGTGCTGGTGGCGGTGATCGCAGGCGCCCTCTGGTGGGCGCTGCACGCCGGCCAGTACGACGATCTCGATCGTCCCGCCGAAGCCATCCTGCTGGACAACKACAAGCCTTGAGACCGGTGCCGCGGCTGCCCGCGGGCAACGCGCCAGCGAGCAAGTTCCAGGGCTTTCCGATGCGCTTGATACAGATCAAGACACCCCATGCCGGGTTTTCCTACAGTCACGTCATCAATTTCTGCTTTCTACAATCTGGGGGTCTGAATGGATGTCACCGCCGCGTCTTCTCGCGCCGACACCTTCAATTACGGCGTCGTGCGGCAATTTGCCGTCATGACGGTCGTGTGGGGGATCGTCGGCATGGCCGTCGGCGTGCTGCTCGCAGCACAGCTGATCTGGCCTGAACTCAACTTCAATACSCCGTGGCTGTCGTTCGGGCGCCTGCGKCCGCTGCATACCAAYGCGGTGATCTTTGCCTTCGGCGGCAGCGCGCTGTTCGCCACCTCCTACTACGTGGTGCAGCGTACCTGCCAGGCGCGCCTGTTCTGCGGCCCGCTGGCGGCCTTCACGTTCTGGGGCTGGCAGCTTGTGATCGTGGCAGCGGCCATCACGCTGCCCATGGGCATCACCAGCTCGAAGGAATACGCCGAGCTCGAATGGCCGATCGACATCCTCATCACGCTGGTGTGGGTGGCCTACGCCATCGTGTTCTTCGGCACCATCGTCAAGCGCAAGACCCGCCATATCTACGTGGCCAACTGGTTCTTCGGCGCCTACATCCTGACCATCGCCATCCTGCATATCGTCAACAATATCGAGATGCCGGTGTCKATGTGGAAGTCCTACTCGGCTTACGCCGGCGTGCAGGACGCGATGGTGCAGTGGTGGTACGGCCATAACGCGGTGGGCTTCTTCCTGACCACCAGCTTCCTGGGCATGATGTATTACTTCATCCCCAAGCAGGCCGGTCGCCCGATCTATTCCTACCGCCTGTCGATCGTCCACTTCTGGGCGCTCAACTTCACCTATATGTGGGCCGGTCCCCACCACCTGCAATACACGGCGCTGCCCGACTGGGCGCAGTCGCTGGGCATGGTGTTCTCGCTGATCCTGCTGGCGCCGTCGTGGGGCGGCATGATCAACGGCATCATGACCTTGTCGGGTGCCTGGCACAAGCTGCGCACCGACCCCATCCTCAAGTTCCTGGTGGTGGCGCTGTCGTTCTACGGCATGGCGACGTTCGAGGGCTCGATGATGTCGAWCAAGACCGTCAACGCGCTGTCGCACTACACGGACTGGACCATCGGCCACGTGCACTCCGGCGCGCTGGGCTGGGTCGCGATGATCTCCATCGGTTCGCTCTACTACCTGATCCCGCGGCTGTTCGGCGAGAAAGAGATGTACAGCGTGCGCCTGATCGAGCTGCACTTCTGGATCGCCACCATCGGCGTGGTGCTGTACATCGCCTCGATGTGGATCGCCGGCGTGATGGAAGGCCTGATGTGGCGCGCCACGCAGCCCGACGGCACGCTCACCTACGCCTTCGTGGAAGCGGTCAAGGCCAAGTACCCGTTCTACCTGATCCGTCTGCTGGGCGGCCTGTGCTTCCTCTCCGGCATGCTGCTGATGGCCTACAACGTGGCCAAGACCATCATCGGCAAGCCCGCCGTGGACGCGCCGATCCCGGCGACGGCCGCCGCCGCCGCCCACTGACTACGCCAGGAGAAATGATGTCGCAGAAACAAAGCTTCTTTTCTCACGAGACCCTGGAGAAGAACATCGGCTGGCTGATCATCTGCACCATCCTGGTGGTCAGCATCGCTGGGCTGGTCCAGATCGTGCCGCTGTTCTTCCAGCACTCCACCACCGAGCCGGACCCCGGCATCAAGCCGTATTCGCCGCTGCGCCTGATGGGCCGCGACGTCTACATCCGCGAAGGCTGCGTGGGTTGCCACTCGCAGCAGGTGCGCACGCTGCAGGCCGAGACCGAGCGCTACGGCCACTACTCGACGGCGGGCGAATCGGTCTACGACCACCCCTTCTTGTGGGGCTCCAAGCGYACCGGCCCSGACYTGGCGCGMGTSGGCGGGCGCTACTCCGAAGACTGGCAGCGCATCCACCTGCGCAACCCGCGCGACGTGGTGCCCGAATCGGTGATGCCGTCGTACCCGTGGCTCGAGAAGGCACCGTTGCCTACCGGCGACATCCGTGACCGCATGCGCGCGCTCAAGCGCCTGGGCGTGCCCTATACGGAGGCCGAGATCGAGCAGGCGCCAGCCACGCTGGAGGGCAAGACCGAGGAAGACGCGCTGGTGGCCTACCTGCAGGAACTCGGCATCAGCAAGCGCAACGTCCGCGTGGACACAGCGGCCGCGTCCGCCAAGGAGTAAGCCATGGCCATGATCACTGCATTCTCCACCGTGGTTTCGATGATCGCGTTCCTGGCGATCTGCTGGTGGGCCTGGTCGGCCGGCCGCCAGMCCGCCAACGCGGAGTCGGCGCTGCTGCCGTTCGCGCTGCCCGACGAACCGCTCGCCGCCAGCCAAGAGCGCAGCCCCGCGGGCGGCGCCAACCATACCAAGCAGGGACACTGAGTCATGAGCGACTTCTTCACGGATTTCTGGAGTTACTACATTGCCGCCATTGCGCTGGTCGGCATCGTCTGGTGCGTGTGGCTGCTGTTCTCGCAACGCAAGGTGACMAAGGTGGCGGGCGCCGGCCAGGACACCGGCCACGTGTGGGACGGCGACCTGCGCGAACTGAACAACCCGCTGCCGCGCTGGTGGATGTGGATGTTCCTGCTGGCGTGCATCTTCGGCCTGGCATACCTGGTGCTGTATCCCGGCCTCGGCTCCTACGCCGGCGTGCTCAAGTACTCCTCGCAGGGAGAACTGGCGGCGCACCGCCAGGCTGCCGAACAGGTGCAGAACGAAATCTACGGCAAGTACATGAAGATGGACGTCAAGCAGGTGGCGGCGGACCCGCAGGCGCGCGAGATCGGCCAGCGGCTGTTCCTCAACTACTGCGCGCAGTGCCACGGCTCGGACGCGCGCGGCAGCCGCGGCTTTCCCAACCTGACCGACGCCGACTGGCTGTATGGCGGCGAGCCCGCCACCATCACCCAGACCATCACCAAGGGCCGCAACGGCGTGATGCCGTCGCAGGCCGCCACCGTCGATGCAAAGCTGGCCGGCGACGTGGCGCAGTACGTGCGCTCGCTGTCGGGGCTGGCGTCCGATCCGATCCGCGCCTCGCGCGGCGAGAGCACCTTCAAGTCGACCTGCGCGGCCTGCCACGGCTCCACCGGCAAGGGCAAMCAGGCGCTCGGCGCGCCCAACCTGTCGGACAACGTCTGGCTGTACGGCAGCTCGGAGGCGAGCATCGTCGACGCCATCCTGAAGGGCCACAACAACCATATGCCCGCGCACGAAGAGATCCTGACGCCCGAGCGCATCCGCATGCTGACCGCCTACGTATGGGGGCTGTCCAACAGCGGGGCAGGCACCGGGAGCGGCCAATGAGCGTGGCAGCATGCCTGCGTGACCCTTGCGCGGGCGGAGACAACAATCCATGAACGCCCCCGAACCGGAGCCGCTTGCCAGGTCTGGCACCTCGCAACCGGCCCAGCGCGAGAGCGCATCCGCCACGGCGGATGCGCAGAGCTCCGACGAAACCCTCTACGAAGTCCGCCGCAAGATCTATCCGCGCTCGGTGTCCGGCGCGTTCTCGCGCTGGCGGGTCTGGATGGTGGTCCTGACCCAGCTGTTCTTCTACGGCATGCCCTGGCTGCAATGGAATGGCCGCCAGGCCATGCTGTTCGACCTTGGCGCGCGCAAGTTCTATATCTTCGGCCTGGTGTTGTGGCCGCAGGACGTGATCTACCTCGCGGTGCTGCTKGTCATCTCCGCGCTCTCGCTGTTCCTGTTCACCGCCATCGCGGGCAGGCTGTTCTGCGGCTATGCATGTCCGCAGACGGTCTATACCGAGATTTTCATGTGGATCGAGCGGCATGTCGAAGGCGACCGCTTCGCGCGCATCCGCCTCGACGGCGATCCGTGGAGCGTACGCAAGCTGCGGCTCAAGGCCTCCAAGCATACGCTGTGGATCCTGATCGCACTGTGGACGGGCTTTACCTTCGTCGGCTACTTCTCGCCGATCCGCGCGCTCGGCGCCCAGGTGCTGAGCCTGTCGCTGGGCCCGTGGCAGACTTTCTGGATGCTGTTCTACGCGTTCGCCACCTGGGGCAACGCCGGCTTCATGCGCGAGCAGGTGTGCAAGTACATGTGCCCCTACGCACGCTTCCAGAGCGTGATGGTGGACCGCGACACCTATGTCGTGACCTACGACGTGGGCCGCGGCGAGCCGCGCGGCAGCCGCTCGCGCAAGGCCGACTACAAGGCTTCGGGCCTCGGCGATTGCGTGAACTGCAGCATCTGCGTGCAGGTATGCCCGACCGGCATCGATATCCGCGACGGCCTGCAGTACGACTGCATCGGCTGCGGCGCCTGCATCGATGCCTGCAACCAGGTCATGGACAAGATGGCGTACCCGCGCGGGCTGATCCGCTACACGTCGGAGAACGCCATGCGCCGCGCACTCTCGGAAGCGGTGGCGCGCAAGCGCCTGGTGCGTCCGCGCACGGTGGTGTACTCGGTGATCTGGCTGGCCCTGGCCGCCGGCTTCATGGCCTCGCTGGCCATGCGCACGCCGCTCAAGGTGGACATCATCCGCGACCGCGGCGCGCTCGGCCGGGAAGTGGAGGGCCGCTGGATCGAGAACGTGTACCGGCTGCAGTTGATCAACACGACCGAAGCACCGATGCGCGTCGCGATCCGCGCCGAGAGCGACGAACTGAAGGGCCTCGCGGTGGAGTACGACCACAGCGCCGGCAACCTCGATCCCACGTCGAACCGGCTGATTCCGATTCGCGTGCGCGTGCCGATCGAAGCCGCGGGCCACGGCACGCACAAGATCCAGGTCACGGTGAGCACCGCCGGCAGCGAAGCCGGAGGCGCCAGCGCCGCGGAGATCAGCCAGAGCACGAGCTTTATCGTGCCGCGCAATCTGTGACGCCGGCCGCCGGAGTCACAGGTCAAACACGCAACATAGAGGAGGCCAGATGACGCAGCAAAGCAATCCCTGGTGGAAGGAGCCCTGGCCGTGGCTGCTGATGAGCGGCCCGCTGGTCGCGATGGTGGGCTGCGGCTTCACCATCTGGCTGGCGATGTCGCATCCCGACCAGCCGGTCGTGGAGGGCGTGTCGCGGCACGGGCTGGTGGTCGAGAAGGCCCGAGGCGCCACGCGCGATGCAGTGCCGGCCGCGACGCAGGCGAGGTGACCATGAGACTGCGCTGGCTGATGTGGGTGCTGTGGCCCGGTTTCCTGGTGGGCGGCCTGACCACCGCGCTGGTGTTCTCGATGATCGATCCGGGGGACCTGCATTTCTTCGGGCAGCCGGTGGAGGCCTCGCGCGAAGCGGTCTACACGGTGGGATTCCTGTTCGCGTGGGTGCTCTGCTCGTTATCGAGCGGGCTCACGCTGTACACGATGCCGACGCGGCTGGCCGACACCGACGAGCTGGAATGAGGCGGCCGCGCCGCGCGCGCCGCCGGAGATCGGCCTGGCGGCCTAGCAGGACTTGTTGACGATCTGCTTGATGCCSGSCATGTCGAYSAGCTTGACGTGGCGCTGGCGGATCTGGATCAGCCCGGCTTCCGCGAAGCGGGAGAACAGCCGGCTGACCGTCTCGAGCTTGAGCCCGAGATAGCTGCCGATTTCTTCCCGGCTCATGCGCAGCACGAATTCGGAAGACGAGTAGCCGCGCGCGGAAAGCCGCTCCGACAGATTGATCAGGAAGGTGGCGAGGCGTTCTTCGGCGCGCATCGAGCCGAGCGTGATCAGCATGACCTGGTCCTGCGAGATCTCCCGGCTCATCAGCCGCATGAACTGGTGCTGCAGGGACGGCAGGGAGCCGGACAGCGCTTCGAGATCGCCGAAGCGCACGACGCAGACTTCGGTATCCTCGAGCGCGGTGGCATCGGACGCATGCTGCATCTCGCCGAGGCCGTCCAGGCCGACGACTTCGCCGGGAAGGTGAAAGCCGGTGATCTGGGAGCGACCATCTTCCATGGTCAGGTGGGTCTTGAGCGTACCGAAGCGGATCGCATAGACGGCGGTGAGCGGGTCGCCGAGGCGGTACAGGGTCTCGCCCTTGCGTACGCGCACCMGCTCCTGCACCAGCGTATCCATTTTCTCGAGGTCCTGCTGCGACATGCCGACGGGCAGGCAGAGCTGGCCCAGCGAGCAGGTGGAGCAGCGGGGCGACATCTCGGTGATGGGAATGGAGGTGAGCAATTGGGGCCTGTCCGGTTTGGCGCAGTCAATCCAGCGCTGTGGGGCAGGCGCATGGCGTTGAGAGCTTGACGTTGAAAGCGTCGGTTTCAGGCACCGTCGGCATCAGCCCTGGCGCGCGAGTCTGGCGCGCTTGCACCCTCTGGCGGGATGCTGCGCACCGTTGCTCGTCGTCATGTCTGCGATCACGCGCATTGGCGCGGGCGCTGGGCAGGAAATCGACAGCGCCTCTGGGATCTGCGGGGGCGCGTTAGCCGCATTTTAACGCGCGAAACGTTACGACAGGGAGTAGAAGTTGACCATAGGCGTGCTTTTCAGTGTATTTACCCTGGCCTTGCTGGGTGGCGTGCACTGTGCAGCGATGTGCGGCGGGATCGCGCTGGCCGCCGAGCAGGGCGGTGTCGCGCGGGTGCCGGCGACCATCCTGCGGCGTCCCGGCCACTGGCTGATCGAGTTGCTGGTCATGCATGCCGGCCGGCTCAGCATGTATGCGGTGCTGGGGGCATTGCTCGGTGCGCTTGGCGCCGCTGCCTGGAAGGCGCAGTACCTGCCGGTGCAGCGCTGGCTGTTCGGCGCCGGCAGCGTGATGCTGGTGGTGTCGGGGCTGTGGATGCTGGGCGGGCGCACGCCCGGCGCGGGCTGGCTTGAACGGCTGGCTGCCCGCGGTGCCGGCGGCTTGCTGCTGGGCTTGGCGGCGGCCGGACGGCTCGCCGGCACGGCGTTGCCGCAAGCGCGGCTGCTGCGCCGCTATGGCATGGGGCTGGCATGGGGGCTGGTGCCGTGCGGCATGGTGTATGGCGCACTGGCCATGGCGCTGCTGGCGGGCAACGCCGCCTCCGGCGCCCTGGTGATGGCCGTGTTCGGCCTGGGCACCTTGCCCAACTTGCTGGTGATTTCGGGGCTGTCGGGCTATTTCCGGCAATGGTCGCGCCGTCMGCTGGTACGCGCCGTGGCCGGGCTCGCCGTGATCGGCTTTGGCGTGGCGGGCGTGGCGCGGGCGCTGCTTTTGCCAGAGTCGCTGGCGGCGCATGGCTTCTGCCTGGTCTTCTGAGAGGCGCTCCGGTGACGCGCCGCGCACTCGGACAGGTCGATTCGCAAGGGAAGCGGTTGCAGGTTTGCCAGGGAATGCCATACAATCGCAAGAACAGCGATATCGCGCAGCGTAATTCATCGTGGCATCGCCGGTTAGCATTCGCATCTCAGGGATGCATGCCAGGAACCCCCGGGCAGGTATGACCGCCAGGGACCGTTCCCCACCCGCCGTCCGGTTTAAAAGATTCGGTTCAAAAGACCAGCCTCGGCAGGGCGGGGCGAGATAAGCCACGCAGGTCCGATATCCGTTATTTTCTTGCGCCCGGGGCGATCGATGTCGCGCCGGACAAGTCCGCCACATCAGGGGGGAGGCGCGACGCAAGGGCTCCGTCGACCGGCAGGTAGAGCCGGTGGCCGGGCGATCTCCTGCCGGTCAGGTCCGGCATCCGATGCAAAAAAGAAAGCGCACTGCCGGCAATGCAACGAGCATGCGGTTGGCTGCGCGGACAGATGGCGGTGGCAATCCCTACCGCTGAACCCGCAATCTCCAGTGCGTCCCKGATATTCAGGGGCGCAGGTGCAAAGACAGGCTGCACGCAATCAACATGAATACCCAAGAGGCGAAGATCGTCCTCGAGACCGCGCTGATCTGTGCGCAGGAACCTTTGCGCGTCCATGACATGCGGCGGTTGTTCGCCGACGACGTCGGTGCCGACACCATCCGGGTCCTGCTCGACGAGCTGCGCCGCGACTGGGAGMAGCGCGGCGTGGAACTGGTGGCGCTGGCCAGCGGCTGGCGCTTCCAGAGCCGCCCCGCCATGCGCGAATACCTCGACCGGCTCAATCCCGAGAAGCCGCCGAAGTATTCCCGCGCGGTGATGGAGACGCTGGCGATCATCGCTTACCGGCAGCCGGTCACGCGGGGCGATATCGAGGAGATCCGCGGCGTCACGGTGAGCACCGAAGTGGTGAAGAAGCTCGAAGACCGCAGCTGGATCGAGGTCATCGGGCACCGCGACGTGCCCGGACGCCCGGCGCTGTACGCCACCACCAAGGCCTTCCTCGACGACCTTGGCCTGCGTACGCTGGACGAGCTGCCGCCGCTGGAAGACATGCAGGCGCAGTCGCAGGTCGCGTTGCTGAACCAGGAGCCGATCGATTTCGAGTCCCTGGGCAGCGTACCCGCCGGCAGCGACGAAGAAGCGTTCGCGCTGGCGGCGCCTGACGAGGCTGAGTCCGCCCAGGCGGATCCCGCCGGGCAGGCTGCTGCTGCCGAGGGTGAGGCCGAAGCTGCGGCACTGCCCGAGGCGGATGCGGAGCCGGTTCGGGAGCTGGCTACGGCAGGTGAGCCTGCAGTGCAAGCCGCTGTCGGGCCCGCAAGCGTGACGTCCGGTGCAGGCCCGGGCATCGAGGAAGAAGAATCCGCCGCCGAGGCGGAGCCCGCCGCGACCGACGGCGAGGCAGATGAAGAAGCGGAAGAGCGAGCCCCGGCCAACGGTTACCACGTGCAAGTGGCCTCCGGCGAGCAGGAGCCCGAAGCCCCGGCATCGTCGGGCATGAACCCGGCGAATCCGGCGCACCCTAGCGAGCACGATGAGCTCGACGAGCGCGTGTCCAACTGAACACCATGCAACATCCGAATGTGAATACCTTGTCCGATTCTGTTGATCAAGACGTCCGCCCGGCGGATGCGCCGGCCGGCGACGCCGGCAACGGCGCCGAAGGCGCACCGCGCCGCAAGGGCCTGCGCCGTGGCTTGCGCAACCTGGTAGCCACGCGCCGCCAGTCTGCGCAGGACCGCGAGGGCGGCCGCCCCGCCGATGGCGAGCAGGCCGCCGCTCCCGAGGCTGGTGCGTCCGACGCCCAGCCCGGACAGGGCGACGGCGCGCGCAAGGGGCGCACCCGTGGCAAGCGCAAGCCCGCCGAAGGCGAGGCGGCACAGGCCGGCGAGCAGCAGGGCGAGCGCCCGGCGCCGCGTGGGCGCCGCGCAGCCGGTGGCGACGCCGCCGGTGTGGGCGAGGCAGGTGCCGAAGTCGCCGGYGAACKCCAGCGCGACGGGGCACGACCCAACGGCGCACGCAAGCGCAAGCCTCAACAGGGTCAGGGCCAGGGTCAGCAGGGCCAGGCGCAGCCCCAGGGCCGCCGCGGCGGCGCCGAAGGCCAGCAGGGCGCAGGGCGCCAGGCAGGCAAGGGCAACAAGGGCAAGGGCGGCGGCGCACAGCGCCCGGCGCCGGGTGCGGCCGACAAGGCGCCGGCCGCTGCCGCGGCAAGCGGCGAAGATCTGTTCCGCTTCGTGATTTCCGGGCAGTACKACCAGGAAGACGCCAGCGGTGCGCGTGCCAAGGTCAAGCCAGTGCGCGAACTCTCCGCGGACGACGACGCTCCCAAGCTGCACAAGGTGCTTGCCGAAGGCGGCCTGGGCTCGCGCCGCKAGATGGAAGAACTGATCCTGCAAGGGCGCGTGTCGGTCAACGGCCTGCCGGCCCATATCGGCCAGCGTATCCTGCCGGCCGACCAGGTCCGCGTCAACGGCAAGCTGATCCACCGCCGCGTGTCGACCAAGCCGCCGCGCGTGCTGCTGTACCACAAGCCGTCCGGCGAGATCGTCAGCCAGTCGGATCCGGAAGGCCGTCCCACCGTGTTCGACAGCCTGCCGCGCATCAAGGCAGGGAAGTGGGTGGCCGTCGGCCGCCTCGACTTCAACACTGAAGGCCTGCTGATCTTCACCTCTTCGGGTGACATCGCCAACAAGTTCATGCATCCGCGCTACGGCGTGGAGCGCGAATACGCGGTGCGCACGCTGGGTGAACTGGCCGAGGCCGATCGCCAGCGCCTGCTGCACGGCATCAAGCTCGACGATGGCGAGGCCAATTTCCTGCGCATCGCCGATGGCGGCGGCGAGGGCATCAACCACTGGTATCACGTGGCGCTGACCGAAGGCCGCAACCGCGAAGTGCGTCGCATGTTCGAGGCGGTTGGCCTGACCGTGTCGCGCCTGATCCGTACCCGCTACGGCCAGTTCCTGCTGCCGCGCGGCCTCAAGCGTGGCCGCTGGCAGGAACTTGAAGCCGACGATGTGCGCGCGCTGATGGCATCCATCGGCCTGAAGGCGCCGTCGAAGGGTGACAGCCAGCCCAAGGGCGGCAACAGCAAGGTCACMGGGCGCAAGGCGCGCACCKAGGCGGCCATTGCCKGCATGCCGATGCCGACCGGCATGGACKGCCTGCCGCGCGTGAACCGCGGCAACGGTCCGCGTGGCGGCGGTGCCGGTCGTGGCCAGCCGGATCCCATGCAGACGTCGATGGGCTATATCGGTGGCCCGACCCTGCTGACGTCGCATACCACCAAGCTCGGTGGCGGCGCGGCGGGCACGCCGCGCGGCCCTGGCGGCATGGGTGGGCGCGGTGGACGTGGCGCCCGCGGCGCCAGCGGCATGGGCGGCATGGGCGGCATGGGTGGCATGGGTGGCATGGGTGGCATGGGCGGCGGCCAGGGTCGCGGCCCGCGCCGCGGCGGCGGCGGCGGCGGCGAGGCGAACGGAAATGTGATGCCGCAGCCTGGCAAGGCGAACGGCAATCGCCGTCCGCGCGGCGGCGGCCGGGACGGCAACCGCTGACGCTTTTGTAGTGCCGGGTGGCGGGGATTACGGTCGGGAAGGAGTGAGGCGCGTCGCGCATTGTCCTCCCGTCCGGGTTTCTCCCGGCTATCTCTTTGCCTTTTGCACCGCAACGGCGTATAATCCAAGTCTATTCAAAAGTCATCCTGAAAAAGGATGGGCGAATGATGGGCATTGCGCCCATTTTTTTTTGGTTMGCCCAATCCGCATGCATGCCGTCCTTGCGCGGCGCGCCGGTCGGGGTGACGGGCAGGCAAGCAGGCTGCGAAGCCGTCTTCAAAAGAAAGGCGGCAGTGCCRGTGGGCTGGGTCTGCCACGGTATTGATGGCCATTATTCGGGAATACAGTGCATCTGGCAGATTTGATCGAAACCACCCTGAACGGCATGGGGTACGAGCTGGTTGAGCTCGAGCGCGCTCCGGGCGGATTGATGCGCGTCTATATCGATCAGCCTGAAACCGGGATTGTCATCGAGGATTGCGAGAAGGTAAGCCGTCAGCTTACCCACGTGCTCACGGTCGAGAATATCGACTACGAGCGTCTCGAAGTGTCCTCGCCGGGGCTGGACCGGCCGCTCAAGAAACTGGCTGACTACGTCCGCTTTGCGGGCCAGGAAGCCAGGGTCACGCTGCGCCTCCCGGTCGACGGCCAGAAGAACTTCGTCGGCATCCTGCAGGCACCCACCGGCGAGCCGGGGGCGGAGCAGATCGGCCTGGAGTTCGACGGCAAGGACGGCACGGCACTGCTGGAATTCGCCATATCCGATGTCGATCGCGCACGCCTGGTGCCGGTGATCGACTTCAAAGGAAATCAGAAAAAAGGGAACAAGCAATGAGCCGCGAAGTTCTGTTGCTCGTCGATGCGCTTGCGCGTGAGAAGAACGTCGACAAGGATGTGGTATTCGGTGCGCTGGAAGCGGCACTCGCTTCGGCAACCAAGAAGCGCTTCGAGGAAGACGTKGATATCCGTGTCTCCATCGATCGTGAATCCGGCGAGCATGAAACGTTMCGCCGCTGGCTCGTGGTCCCCGATGAACAGGGTCTGCAGGAGCCGGACAAGCAGATCCTGATGTTCGAAGMGCGCGAGCAGAGCGCCGACATMGAGCTCGACGAGTTCATCGAAGAGCAGATCGAGTCGGTAGAGTTCGGC